>JBCBHR010000001.1:0-11016 GCA_038525365.1 Pseudomonadota bacterium
GCAACTGCTGCAATGACGGGGCAGGGTGCATTTGCGGAACCGATGCATGGGATCGCCATGCACGGCGAACCGGCCTTGCCCGCCGACTACACACACTTCCCATACGCCAATCCGGATGCGCCACAGGGTGGATCGATCAAGTATGGCGTTGTCGGCACATTTGACAGCACAAACCCGTTTGTCCTGAAATCGATGCGCACAACCGCGCGCGGCATATGGGATCCGCAATTCGGCAATCTGGTTTATGAATCGCTGCTGCAGCGCTCGCGCGACGAACCTTTCACGATGTACGGCCTGCTTGCCGAAAAGGTTGAGTGGAACGATGAACGCACTTGGATTGAATTCACGCTGAACCCGAATGCGGCATGGAATGACGGTACGCCTGTCACGCCGGAGGATGTGATCTTCACCTACGACCTTTTCACGGAAAAAGGTCGTCCACCCTACAACCGGCGCATGGCGCGCATCGAGAAGATTGAAAAGACCGGCGATCGGAAAGTCAAATTCACGTTCAATGAGAGCTCAAACCGCGAATATCCGCTGATCATCGGGCTTACGCCGGTGTTGCCCAAGCACTCGATTGATCCGGAAGCGTTTGAGAATTCGACCTTGGAGCCACCGGTCGGATCCGGCCCGTATCTTGTTAAGGACATCGTGCCGGGCTCGCGGATCGTATACGAAAAGAACCCGGACTATTGGGGCAATGATGCGCCATCAATGCGCGGATTTGCCAACTACGGAACCATCACGGTTGAGTATTTCCTCGATGACACGGCGCGGTTCGAAGCGTTTAAGAAAGGCGAATTTGATGTTTACACGGAAAGCGATCCCGTAAAGTGGGAGACCGCCTACAGCTTTCCGGCGGTCACCGACGGGCGCGTGAAAAAGTCCACATTCGTCTCCGACCGCCCGGACCGCTTCCTCGGCTTTTTCTTCAACACGCGCAGGGAGGTGTTTGCCGATGTCCGCGTGCGCGAAGCGGTGACCATGCTCTACGATTTTGAGTGGGTAAACGAGAACCTGTTCTCTGGCCGCTACAACCGCACCGGATCGTACTGGCAGAACTCGGCTGAACTTTCCGCGCTTGGCAATCCAGCCACGGACCGCGAGAAAGAGCTTCTTGCGCCCTACATGGATCGCGTCCTTCCATCGGTGATGGATGGCACATTTGCGCCATCAACGACCGATGGTTCGGGTCGGGATCGAGATGTTCTGCGGGCTGCCGTCGCCAAACTTGCCGAAGCGGGCTACGCGATTGAAGGCGGCAAGATGATGAAGGATGGCGAGCAACTGTCCTTTGAAATCCTGCTTGGCACCGCGGTCGGCGCGACGAAAAATGAAATCGAGCGCATGGCGCTTTCGATGCAGCGAGCCGCTGAGACCATCGGTATCGCAATCGAATTGCGCGGCGTTGATGACGCGCAATTCCAGCAACGCCGCCAGACGTATGACTACGACATGACGGCTGGCAGCTTGTCTGCCTCGCTATCGCCGGGTGCAGAGCAAGTCTGGCGCTGGGGCACACAATCGGTCGAGCCGGAAGGTACCTTCAACTTTGCCGGTGCCAATGACGAAGCCATTGATGCAATGATCGATGAGATCGTGGATGCCCGTGATCGCGAGGATTTCGCCGCCGCCGTGCGCGCGATGGATCGGCTGCTGATCTCGGGCCACTATGCGATCCCCCTTTATCACCTGCGTGAAAGCTGGGTCGCCCATTGGAGCCATGTGGAGTTCCCGGACGGACCGACACCGCTTTACGGCTACCAATTGCCGGTCTGGTACTCGACGAAAAGTGAGTGATGGTGTGCTCGAACGAGACGCGAAGGGCGGCGCCGACGATGACGCGCCGCCGAAGATGCATGTCGATGTGATCTCCGATGTCATGTGCCCGTGGTGCTATATCGGCAAGCGGCGCTTGGAGATGGCCTCAGACTTTCTGGACGGCGACATTGACCTGATCGTTCATTGGCGGCCGTTTCAGCTCGACGCCACGCTGCCAGACGCGGGATTGGATCGGAAAACCTATCTTGAAAACAAGTTTGGCGGTCCGCAACGGGCCGCTGAGATTTACGCCCAGATCCGCGAAGCCGGCGCAGAAGAGCGGATAAAGTTCCGGTTTGACGATATCACCGTCTCACCGAACACGCTGAATGCGCACCGGCTCATCCGGTTTGCCGGGGAAACCTCGCCCGATGTTCAAGATGCAGTTGTTGAGGACCTCTTTGACCGGTTCTTTTTGCGCGGCGAACATATCGGCGATCTCGATGTGCTCGGTGATGCCGCCGATCAGGCGGGGATGGACCGGGATGCCACGATCCGCAGGCTGGCCTCCGATGAAGCCCGCGCGGAGACGTCGGCAGAGGTAGAGCGCGCCCACACGATTGGCGTAACCGGCGTGCCGTGCTTCATTTTCGATCAATCAACGGTCGTCATGGGTGCGCACCCAGCCGACCATCTGGCTAATGCTGCGCGCCATGCGTTGTTGCAGAGAACGTCGGGCCAAGCCGAAAGCGCGTAGTCTCGCTGGGAGATTGCTCAGTTGGGCAGAGCTTCACGGGTGAGGTATCGCCCGTTCTCCGCGCTCCAGTCGAACAATTCCTCGATCTGTGGATGGCGCAGCGGCCCATGCTCCGCGTCGGGCAACAGGTTTTGCTCGGAGACATAGGCGACATATTCGGTCTCCTCATTCTCCGCGAGGAGATGATAAAACGGTTGATCCTTGCGCGGGCGTATCTCTTCGGGGATCGCCTGATACCATTCTTCGGTGTTGTCGAACTCCGGATCGATATCGAAAACGACGCCACGGAACTCAAACAGCCGATGGCGGACAACCTCACCGATTGTGTATTTGGCCGTCACCATTTTTGCGGTTGAATATCTCATGATGGTCTATTTGAGCCGTTTGCAATGCAAGTTCAAGAGCTTGCGTCTCGCGTGACCCAAAGCTAACGGGCTGACGTATCTGGCGCACATCGCCTTTTGCAGCCACCGGGGGACGAAGCATTGGAAGTGATCGGGCTTGTCTTGCCGTTCTTCGGCCTGATCGCCATTGGCTTTGCCGCTGCGCAAATCGTCAAAATGCCAGCCGATGCGCTCGGCTGGATGAACACCTTCATCATCTACATCGCGCTGCCAGCCTTGTTCTTCAATCTGCTCGCAAAGACGCCGGTTGAAGAGCTCACCCAATGGCGTTTCATCATCGCCACGACACTGACCACATTCATCATTTTCGCGGCGATGTTCGTCATCGCGATCATTCGAAATGGTGGCCGTATCCCTGAAAGCACAGTGATTGGCCTCGGCGCCGCCTATGGCAATATCGGTTATATGGGGCCGGGCCTGGCGCTCCTTGCGTTCGGCGAGGCGGCGGTGGTGCCGGTTGCGCTGGTCTTTTGTTTCGACAACACGCTTCACTTCATCATGGCGCCGCTGATGATGGCCATTGCCGATGACCGTGAGGACGGCCCGTCGGCGCTTCAGTTGGCGATCATCGTCATCAAACGCATCGTGCTGCATCCCTTCATCTTAGCGACGATTGCGGGGGTGGCCGCTGCCGTGATCGGCTTCAAGCCGCCGACACCGATGCAGACGCTTCTGGATTACCTCGCCAATGCAGCAGCGCCCTGCGCCCTTTTTGCGATGGGCGTCACGCTCGGTCTTCGGCCTTTGCGGCGCGTGCCGGGTGAGGCGGTTTACGTTGTCGCACTCAAGCTCATCGGCGCGCCAGCGCTGGCCTATGTGATGGTCAGCTATGCGGGCGATTTTCCCGATGTGTGGGTGTATTCAGCTGTGCTGTTGGCTGGCCTGCCTACGGCGACGAACGTCTTCGTGATCGCGCAGCAATATTCTGTTTGGGTGGAGCGCGCGTCGGCGATTGTGTTGATCACCACGGTGCTGTCCGTAATCACGGTAACGACGCTCCTCTATCTGATGACGACCGGCATACTGCCGCCGGACCTCTTCACGTAAACAGTGATCGCAAACCCGAACCCGGTTGCACACCTTCCCGCATGAAAAGTGTACGCAGTGGCGAGACATTTTTCAAAGCACTCAAACCGACAGCCCGCACGGCTTGCACCGGGAGCAGGTCGGTCAGTAGTGACCGGTTGAGTGCATCAACGGCTCCGGTGCGAACATAGATGTCAGCGCGGCGTCTGCGATCATAGGCTTGCGTCGTCTTGGCAGCGCCCGGATCGCGACCATTGGCATGCGCGTCTTCCAACACTGCACCGAGGTCTTCGATATCGCGAAAACCGAGGTTCAAACCCTGCGCGCCGATCGGCGGAAATGCATGGGCTGCATGGCCAACCAGCATCACGCGATCACCGCCAAACTTGTTGGCGACCAGCGTTGACAGTGGCCAGGGCTGTGGCTTGGACACGTTTGAGATCGCGCCAAGTGTGTGTTGCAGGTTTTTTTCGATGGCAGCGGCGAGGGCCTCAGGTTCCAGCGCCAAGACGCCATCGACATTTTCGGGTTTCATCACCCAGACCAAGCTGGATCGGTTGCCCGGCAGCGGAACCTGCGTGAATGGGCCTTCTTTTGTATGGAATTCCGCCGAGACGCCGTTGTGGCTGCGTTCGTGGTCAAATGCGCAAACGATGGCGGTCTGCGGATAGGCCCACGTCCGTTCACCGATTTCGGCGGCGCGTCTGACAAGCGACTGCACGCCATCTGCGCCGACGACCAGCTTCGCCTCATACGTCTTGCCATTGGAGAGCGTGGCGTGTGCGGCATCATCATCGAATGCGACCGCTGAGACCATCGCATCCACAATCGTGACGCGCGCATGCTCATCGACTGCATCGGCCAGTCTCGCGTTCAACACGCGGTTTGGAATGTTGAAGCCGAACTCATCGGCGCCCGTTTCCTGCGCGTGAAAATCGACTGTTGGCGCGCGCAGGAGCCGCCCGGTCGCGTCCACGATGCGCAGGACCTGCAGTGGCGCGGTCTCCGGCGCTATCGCGTCCCAAACGCCAAAATCCTGGAGTAGCGCAACGCCGGGTCGCATCAGGGCGGTCGTTCTAGCATCATCATCGATTGGCGTGCCTTTGGGCGCGACGAGCGTGACGTCGTAGCCGCACGCTGCCGCTTCTAAGCTTGCGGCATAAGCAGTGGGTCCTGCGCCAGCAATGAGGATGTCGGTGGAGGTGAAGTTTGCGTCGGCCATGTGGAATACATGCGTGCGCGCCTCAAAAAAGTCCACGAACGCGATGCCGCATCACACTCATGCACAAAACATCGGCACGCATTGAGCGTTTCGCCTTGCGTCGGCAAACGCGCGCGATACGCTGCATCGCAGAACACGACCAGAAGCCGAACTTCATGCCAGAATTGCTGCGTGTAGACAGTGTCACGAAATCGTTTGGGCCTCTCAAGGCCAATGACGCGGTGAACCTCGACATTGCCGAAGGCGAAATCCACGCGCTGCTGGGCGAAAACGGCGCTGGCAAGTCCACACTGGTCAAAATGCTGTTTGGCAGCCTTCAGCCCGATGAAGGCCAGATAATCTGGCGGGGCAAGCCTGTTGCGATCGCGCGCCCGTCAGCGGCCAAAGCGTTGGGCATCGGCATGGTGCATCAGCACTTTTCGCTTTTTGATTCATTGTCGGTGGCCGAAAACATCACCCTATCGCTCCACGACGGCAGCCCCCTGAAAGACATTGGCCGCAGGGCAGCCGCCCTTGGCGAGCAATATGGTCTTTCGCTCTCCCCCGATGCTCTGGTCGGTGATCTGTCGGTTGGCGAGCGCCAGCGCGTGGAGATCATTCGCTGTTTGCTGCAAAAGCCAGACCTGATCATCCTCGACGAACCAACATCGGTGCTGACCCCGCAAGAGGCCGATCGGCTTTTTGAGACGCTCAACAAGCTCAAATCCGAAGGCAAAGCGGTACTCTATATTTCTCATCGGTTGGAGGAGGTTAAAACGCTGTGTGACCGCGCCACGGTTTTGCGTCACGGCGTTGTAGTTGGCCGATGCGATCCGCGCAAGGAAACCGCCGCGTCGCTGGCTGCGATGATGGTCGGTCAAGACGTGGAAAGCGTGCGACGGCAGGCAACCGATGCGGCCAGTAATGATCAGCCAGTCGTGCTCGCCGTCCATGCACTGTCGCAACCGCCGCTTGGCCCATTTTCCATAGCGCTCAAGAATGTCGAGATCCGTCTTAAGGCCGGGGAGGTCTTGGGTATCGCCGGCGTTGCCGGAAATGGGCAGTCCGAACTCTTCGCGGCGCTGTCCGGCGAAGAAACGCAAAGCGATCATGCCAACGTTGAAATCTGCGGGAAACGAGCGGGGCACTTTGGGCCCAACGGGCGTCGCAAACTCGGCGTCGCCTTTGCGCCTGAAGAGCGGATGGGACATGCGGCTGTTGGCGCGATGCACTTGTCAGACAATGTGCTCTTAAGCCGCCATGCATCAGATGCGTCGGCCTACAAATCCGGCGGTTTGTTCGGCGTTCTTCAGCGCGGTGCCGTCAAGCGGACGCTTGGTCGTGTGATCCAGTCCATGGATGTGCGCAAATCTGGCGACGATCCGGAGGCAGCGACATTATCGGGCGGCAATCTTCAGAAGCTGGTGCTGGGACGCGAGTTTGACCGCAAGCCAAGCGTCCTGATCTTCAACCAACCCACATGGGGCGTGGACGCGGGCGCAGCGGCGCGTATCCGGCAAACCATTATCGATTCAGCGAATTTGGGTGCTGGCGCCCTGATCATCAGTCAGGATTTGGACGAGTTGTTTGAGATTTGCGACCGGATCGCTGTGATGCATGACGGGACTCTCTCTGAACCGCTTGACGCACGCAAAGCGACCCGAAACGAGATCGGTGTTCTGATGGGCGGCCTTCAAGCGGGCCATGGGGTGGCTGCATGATGCGGATCACGTTGGAAAAACGCCCGTCGCGGTCGCGGCTCCTGAGCCTGACGTCTCCGCTCATCGCGCTCGGTGTAACCATGATTATCGGGGCGATCATGTTTGCGCTTTTGGGCAAAGCGCCATTGCCTGCCCTGTATGTCTATTTCGTCGAACCGCTAACCGAAGTCTGGTCGGTCCATGAATTGCTCGTCAAAGCCGCTCCGCTAATCCTGATCGCGGTTGGCCTTTCAATCTGTTTTTCCTCCAACAATTGGAACATTGGTGCCGAGGGTCAGTTTATTATGGGCGCGATTGCCGGTTCGGCGCTGCCGGTGTTGACGCCTGGCTTCCAGGGGCCATTGGTTTTGCCGCTGATGTTGCTGATGGGGATCGCGGGTGGCGCTGCATACGGTGCTATCCCCGCCTTTTTGAAGGCGCGGTTCCACACCAATGAGATCCTGACGAGCCTGATGCTTGTGTATGTGGCCCAGCTCTTTCTCGACTGGTTGGTGCGCGGGCCGTGGCGGAACCCTGAGGGGTTCAACTTCCCCGAGACGCGCTCGTTCCACGCTGACGCCATCGTGCCCGAAATCTTGAGCGCATCGGGCAGGGCTCACTATGGCTTCGTCTTTGCCGTCATCGCAGCTCTCGTCGTGTGGTTCATGATGGAACGCACATTGAAGGGTTTTGAGATTAAGGTGCTTGGCGCAAGCCCCAGGGCAGGGCGGTTTGCCGGTTTTTCGCAGCGCAAGATGATCTTCTTTGCGTTTCTCACCGCCGGTGGATTGGCTGGCCTTGCAGGGATTTCAGAGGTGTCGGGCGCGATTGGGCAATTGCGCCCCGTTATTTCGCCGGGCTACGGCTTTACCGCGATCATTGTTGCCTTCCTGGGCCGTCTCAACCCACTCGGCGTCGTTGCTGCGGGCTTGGTTCTGGCGCTCTCCTACCTCGGTGGCGAAGCTGCGCAAATCTCGCTTGGCATATCCGACAAAGTCGCTGCCGTGTTCCAAGGCGTGCTGCTGTTTGCAGTGTTGAGTTGCGATACGCTCATCCATTACCGCCTGCGTTTCGCAGGTTCGCCCAGAATTGCGCGCAAGTCAGTGACACATGCGGCAGCGCCGGAGGCGGCACAATGAGCGCTGAAATGCTGCAAGCCGTCTTGTTGACGATCATGACTGCTGCGACGCCGCTTTTGCTGGCCGCGCTTGGCGAATTGGTGGTTGAACGCGCCGGCGTGCTTAATCTCGGCGTCGAAGGCATGATGATCATCGGTGCGGTTGCCGGGTTTGCGGCTGCGCAGATGACAGGCAATGCTTGGGCAGGCGTCGGCTTTGCGATCATGTGCGGTGCGCTGTTTTCCTTGCTGTTTGCCTTTCTGACGGTGACGCTTGCCACCAATCAGGTGGCCACGGGTCTGTCGCTGACATTGCTTGGCCTCGGCATTGCGGGGATGGCAGGCGAGGGCTTTATCGGTGTCCCGGGTGTTCGACTTGAGGCGGTTTCGATCCCGGTGCTCAGCGACTTGCCCTTGATTGGTGATATCCTGTTTGGCCAGGATCCCATTTTCTATATCTCCATTGCACTTGTGGTTTTGCTACGTTGGCTGATCTTTTCAACACGTGCGGGTCTTACGTTGAGATCGGTGGGAGACAACCACGTTTCAGCCCATGCGTTGGGCATTAACGTGGCGCGCGTCCGGTATCTGGCCATCATGTTTGGCGGCGCGTGCGCGGGACTGGCGGGTGCGCATTTGTCGCTGGTCTACACGCCGCAATGGACCGAGACCATGACAGCTGGGCGCGGCTGGATCGCGCTTGCTCTGGTGGTGTTTGCATCGTGGCTGCCGGGCCGTGTGATGCTCGGTGCGTACCTCTTTGGCGGCGTCACAATTTTGCAGTTTCACGCGCAGGCGCAAGGGGTCGCCATTCCCTCGCAATTCCTGTCTGCTTTGCCATACATCGCAACAGTCGTCGTTCTGGTCTTGATTTCATCAAACAGGCGGATGACGATGAAAAATACACCGGCCATGTTGGGGCGACCCTTCGTGCCGGATCGCTAAGATGGCCGACGAATGACGGGATGCAATAAACGACAAGTTCGGCTTGTTTGACAGTTCTGTGAAGTTATTCAACGGGGAGTTACCATGAAGAAAACCTTGGCCATGCTGATGGGTGCAATCGCGTCCATCTCACTTGCCGCAGGCGCTGCGCAGGCCGCAGATGCCAAAGCCTGCTTTATCTATGTCGGTCCTATCGGCGACTTTGGCTGGAGCTACCAGCACCATCAGGGCTTGCTTGATGTGGAAAAAGCCTTCGGCGACCGAGTCGAGACCGCTTATCTTGAAAGCGTGCCTGAAGGTGCGGACGCTGAGCGCGCAATCGAGCGTTTTGCACGTTCAGGCTGTGATATCATTTTCACCACGTCATTTGGTTATATGGATGCGACCAATAAGGTTGCCGCCAAATTCCCTGATGTGAAATTCGAGCATGCGACGGGCTACAAGCGCGAGCATCCCAATGTCTCGACATTCAACTCGAAATTCTATCAAGGCCGCTATGTGCAAGGTCAGATCGCGGCCAGCATGTCGGAGACAGGGGTTGCCGGATACATCGCGTCTTTCCCGATCCCGGAAGTCGTGCGCGGCATCAACGCGTTCATCCTTGGTGCCCAATCTGTGAACCCCGACTTTTCGCTGAAGGTCGTCTGGGTGAACACATGGTTTGACCCGGGCAAGGAAGCCGACGCTGCCAAGGCGCTGGTTGACCAGGGCGTTGATATCCTGACCCAGCACACCGACTCCACAGCGCCCATGCAAGTGGCCGAAGAGCGCGATATCAAAGCCTTCGGTCAAGCCTCTGACATGCAAGCGTTTGGCGTCAGCACGCAGATGACCTCGATCATCGACGACTGGGGCCCATACTATGTTGAACGTGTAGGTGCAGTGCTGGATGGCACATGGGAACAGCACGATGTCTGGGGCGGCATGATCGAAGGCCACGTCGCGATGGCGCCATACCGCAACATGCCCTACGAGGTGGCGGCACAGGCCAAAATCACCGAGCGTGACATCATGATCGGCCGCTTGGAGCCTTTCACGGGTCCGATCATGAAGCAGGACGGAACCGAGTGGCTTCCGGCTGGCGAGACTGCTGACATCGGAACGCTGCTTGGCATGAACTTCTACGTGCAGGGCGTCGACGACCAACTGCCTCAATAAGAGCGTTTCAGCAGCAATAATCGGACGAAGGGCGCTCGCTTGCAGAGCGCCCTTTGTGATTGGAATGGCTTACTCGGCGGGGGCAATTGAGCGGCTTGGCACAGTATCCGGCTCGAATGCGCGCCGCGCGAGTGCCACAAATACGATCGGCACGGTCCAAGCTGCGAGTGAGTAGCCGCTTGCCATGGTAAGCAACACAGTCACCGGCAGGACAAACCCTGCGATCACCGTGTTGCGTTCGATGCCGTCCATCTCGCTCCAATCGACAGCAGCTAGGAAAAAGGCGCCGGCAGGTGCGAGCAGATAAAGATCATAGTTCAGCCCAAAGGGCGTGACGATCAAAGCGCCGGTCATCAGCATCGCACAGCGCATGGGGTGCGAGATGCCCGATTGTGGCCGCCACGCCATGATGACTGTCCCGGCGACACCAAGGGCGATCATCACATGCGCGCCCATCGCCACGCCGTATGGCAGGCCGAAACCGCGAAGGCCCGAATAAACGGATATGAGCTTATGCCAGCCGACCGTGCCATCACGGAGCACATCCATGGCAGCCGATCCTTGTGCCAAAAACGCAGGCCACACAGCGCTGCCAAGGATCAGCGCACTCGCACCCGCGAGCAGGAAAGTGGTCACGCCCGCCGAAACAATCGCCCGCCATTGCCAAGCTGCCAAAAGCGCAAACGGAATAAGCAGACCGAGTTGCGGCTTGAACGTGAGAACACCAAACATCACGCCAGCCAGTACCGGGCGGGATGGCAGCAAATACAGACCCGCCGCAAACAGACCGGCGGACAGAAACGCGTTCTGGCCATGCGCGGCGTTCAGGAACGCCGCTGGAAAAGCGAGCGCGAGCACGACGGCAAGCGCTTTGTTGCCGGAGATGCGCCAGATCACCCAGCCGACCAAGGCGAATGTCACGACCTGCCACATGATCAACGCGC
>JBCBHR010000001.1:11026-21551 GCA_038525365.1 Pseudomonadota bacterium
GTAGGCAACGATGGGATTGCCGGCCAAGGCTTCGCGCGCAGCAACCCAAAATGAGATAAAGTCAGCGCCGAACGGGCTGCCATTGGGCAGTGTTCCACCATTTGCAACCAACACATAGCCGGTCGCTGCGACCAGAATGCCGATGATGATCACCGGATACCAGGTCACGCGGCTGCGATCGAGCCAATCGGCGGTGGCAATAGCATTCAACACGTTCAATCCCCCAAGCGTATGAGTGGGCTTGCATAGCCGAACATGCCTTGATTTTCTGTTACGCAACGACGTGCCAAAAAGGGTACGACTCGCGACGCAGTCTGCGTTAAAGGCTTCGGGAGGAGCGCTAAAATCACCATGGTCGATGAAAGCAATGCACCCGTTCTGGAACGCGATAGCGCGCGCGAGGACACACGGCGAAAGAAGAGCGCCAAGCCGAAGGGCAGGCAAGTTACCGATGCTGACTTGAAGGCCGTTGCGCAGATCATCGATGCGATGCCGCGCCGCCGTGACATGCTGATTGAAGCACTCCATCTCATTCAGGACGCCCAAGGGCATCTTTCCGCGCCCTATCTCGCGGCGCTGGCAGAGCTGTTTCGCTTGTCGCAAGTCGAGGTCTATGAGGTGGCGAGTTTTTATCACCATTTCGACATCGTGAAGGAGGGCGAGGCAACGCCGCCGCCAACTACCATCCGGGTCTGTGACAGTCTGAGCTGCGCCATGGCCGGAGCGGAGGCGCTGATCGCTGATCTGGAAGACAGCCATGAAAGCGGCAAGGTTCGGATCCAGCGGGTCCCCTGTATAGGCCGATGTGCCGCCGCACCCGCCGCTCAAATTGGCAAGCGGGCGGTGGACCATGCGACCTTGGCCTCCATCGGCAGCACTGATGATGTCAGCGAGGTGGTTCCTGACTACGAGACTTTGGCAGCTTACCGCAAAGCGGGTGGCTATCGGATGTTGGCAGACGTCCTGTCCGGCGAGATCACGCCAGATTCGGCAATTGAGACCATGTCTGATGCCGGACTTCGCGGCCTTGGCGGTGCGGGTTTCCCCGCTGGGCGCAAGTGGTCAATCGTGCGGAGCCATCATGGGCCACGGCTGATGACCATCAATGGTGACGAGGGCGAGCCTGGCACGTTCAAAGATCGCCATTGGCTAGAGAGCCAGCCGCACCGTATGTTTGAAGGTGCCCAGATCGCCGCACGGGTCGTCGGTTGCGAGCGCGTATACATTTATATGCGCGACGAATATCCGGCCGTGATCGAGATCTTGCGACGCGAGATCGAGGCGCTTGAGACGTCTGACATTGACGTTGTGCCGATGGAAATCCGGCGTGGAGCCGGTGCTTACATCTGCGGTGAAGAGAGCGCGATGATCGAGAGCATTGAGGGCAAGCGCGGGCTGCCGCGCCATCGACCGCCATACATCGCTGAGATTGGCCTGTTTGGTCGGCCAACACTGAACCACAATGTGGAAACGCTTGCTTGGGTGCCGGACATTCTGGCGCATGGCGCGGATTGGTTTGCCGCAAAAGGAAAGCCCGATCATCCGGGTCTTCGCAGCTACTCGGTCTCCGGACGCGTCAAGGAGCCGGGCGTTAAGCTTGCGCCTGCTGGCACGAGCGTGCGTGAACTGATCGAGGATTATTCCGGCGGGATGGAAGACGGCCACACGTTCAAAGCCTATCTCCCGGGTGGCGCGTCGGGCGGCATCCTGCCTGCATCGCTCGGTGACATCCCGCTCGATTTTGGCGATGCGCTCTTTAAGCATGGGGCATTTGTCGGATCGCACGCCATCGTCGTTTTGTCCGATCAAGACAACATCAAGGATGCGGTCGTCAATCTGATGAAGTTTTTCGAACACGAAAGCTGCGGCCAGTGCACGCCGTGTCGGGGTGGAACTGAAAAGATGGTCAAGCTCTTGAGCAAGCCCGGCGCATTGGATGAAGGTGCCATTCGTGATCTGGAGCAGGTGATGCGTGACGCGTCCATATGCGGGCTTGGGCAGGCGGCGCCCAACCCGGTCAACCATCTACTGACGCATTTTCGGGACGAGATTTGATGTCCGAACTTGTGACTTTCACCCTCGACGGCCAGACAGTGTCCGCGTCGCGCGACGAGACGATCTGGTCAGTCGCGAAACGCGAAGGCACGCGCATTCCGCATCTGTGCCATCTCGACAAGCCCGGCTATCGGCCCGATGGCAATTGCCGCGCGTGCATGGTCGAGATCGAGGGCGAGCGCAATCTTGCCGCGTCCTGCATCCGCAAGGTCACCGACGGCATGGTGGTCTCAACCCAGACTGAACGTGCCGACAAGGCGCGTCGCATGGTGTTTGAGATGCTCGCGGCGGACATGCCGGAACGCGCCGCGTCGCCCGATGATCAAAGCGCGTTTTGGCACTGGGCAGGCACTTGGGGCATTGATGGCGCAGACCAGCGCCTGCCTGCCGCTGGTTTTGAAACTCCATTGGGCCACGATCTGACAAATCCCGCCATCGCCGTAAACCTGAATGCCTGCATCGCATGCGGACTATGCGTGCGGGCGTGTCGCGAAGTGCAGGTCAATGATGTGCTGGGCATGGGCGAACGCGGGCATCACGCAGTGCCGGTTTTCGACATCCATGACCCCATGGGCCAATCGACCTGCGTGACATGTGGTGAATGCGTGCAAGCCTGTCCGACTGGCGCCCTGTACGAGAAATCACTCATGGACGATGAGGGAAAGTCGCGCGAAATCAATGTGTTCGACCGCGAAGTTGACAGTGTTTGCCCGTTTTGCGGTGTCGGCTGTCAAACGACTGTTCGCATAAAGGACGAGAAAATCGTCCAAGTGGACGGGCGCGATGGGCCGGCCAATGAGAACCGTTTGTGCGTCAAGGGTCGTTTTGGCTTTGACTATGTGCATTCGTCAGAGCGGCTGACAAAACCGCTGATCCGCCGCGATGACGCGCCCAAACATGGCGACATCGATATGCGCTTCATGGACGTGAGCGACGTGTTCCGCGAAGCCAGTTGGGATGAGGCGCTGGATCGCGCCGCCGGTGGCCTGAAACAGATCCTGGACCGCGATGGTGGCCAAGCGCTTTCGGGCTTTGGTTCGGCGAAAGGCTCCAACGAGGAGGCCTATCTCTTCCAAAAACTTGTTCGGCAGGGATTAGGCTCCAACAATGTGGACCATTGCACACGGCTCTGCCACGCCTCGTCCGTTGCAGCGTTGCTGGAAGGCGTTGGCTCGGGGGCGGTGTCTGCGCCATTCACGGATGCGCTTCAATCCGATTGCATCATCGTTATCGGCGCGCGGCCAACGACAAACCATCCTGTTGCTGCAACTTATCTGAAGCACGCTGCCAAACAGGGCGCGAAGCTGATGGTGTTCGATCCCCGTCAGCAGGACCTTATGCGCCATGCGACGCACGCTGTTCAGTTCAAGCCCGGCACCGATGTCGCCATGCTCAATGCCATGCTGCATGTCATCATTGATGAGGGGCTTTACGATGAGCAGTACATACAAGCCAATGTGGACGGGTTCGACGCGCTCAGAGCGAAGGTGAAAGACTTTTCGCCGGAGGCCATGGCAGATGTTTGCGGCGTTTCTGCTGACATGTTGCGCGATTGCGCGCGAACCTATGCGACGTCGGAGCGTTCTATCATCTTTTGGGGCATGGGCATTTCGCAGCACACACACGGCACGGACAATTCGCGTTGCCTGATCGCATTGGCGCTGACGACAGGCCATATTGGGCGCCCGGGCACGGGCCTCCATCCATTACGCGGCCAAAACAATGTGCAAGGCGCTTCTGACGCCGGGCTCATCCCGATGATGTTTCCGGATTATCAGTTGGTCGAGGACAACGATATCCGCAGCAACATGGAGGACGCGTGGGGCAGGGCGCTTGATCCGAAGCGTGGCCTGACCGTCGTGGAAATCATGGATGCAATCCATGACGACCGCATCAAGGGCATGTATATTATGGGCGAGAACCCGGCGATGTCTGATCCCGACCAGACGCACGCCCGCGCGGCACTGGCCAAGCTTGAGCATTTGGTGGTGCAGGACATCTTTTTGACTGAGACCTGCTGGCACGCCGATGTCGTGCTGCCCGCATCGGCTCATGCGGAAAAACTTGGCACCTACACAAACACCAATCGTCAGGTGCAGATTGGACGGCCCGCCATCGATCCGCCGGGTGACGCGCGGCAGGACTGGGAATTGATTGTCGCACTTGCGAACCAGTTGGAGCTTGCTTGGGCATATCCGCAAGGTGTTGCTGACATCTATCGCGAAATGGCGTCGCACATGCCGTCGCTGGCGGGCATTTCGTGGGAGATGTTGGAAGAACACGACGCTGTGACCTATCCGCTCGATAGCAAAACCGGCGTCGGGCGCGATGTGATCTTTGATGATGGTTTCCCCACCGCCGACGGACGCGGAAAGCTAGTGCCCGCCGACCTGCTGCCACCGGATGAAGTGCCTGATGAGGAGTTTCCGCTGGTGCTGACAACCGGACGTTTGTTGGAGCATTGGCACACCGGCGCAATGACGCGGCGGGCGAGTGTTCTCGATGACATTGAGCCCGAAGGCATCGCGGCGATGAACCCACGCGAGATATCCCGCCAAGGCTTTGCGGCTGGGCAGATCGTCGAAGTCGAAACCCGTCGTGGCTTGGTCAAGGCGCTTCTGCGATCCGACCGGGAAGTTGCAGATGGCATGATTTTCATGCCGTTTGCCTTCAATGAGAGCCCGGCCAACGCGCTAACCAATCCGCAATTGGATCCATTCGGGAAGATACCGGAGTTCAAGTTCTGTGCCGCGCGCGTGCGCTCGGCAGCGAGCGACCGGGTGCAAGCCGCCGAGTAGCCGATCACGGTAAAACCCGTGACACAACTGCGACGTTGTTGCGCTGCGGCCATCATGAACACAATCTCGCCTTATTTGTCACAGCCGATGATTGCGCGCTCACGAGAGCGCTCCGCGCAGCTAGCGTCCCGCGGAACCTTTGGGCGCACAGACACATCCCAAAATCTGAATCCGCCGCCAAAGGAGCCTCGGCCGATGGAAGACTGTAAGCAGAATTCAAACACTCAAAGGCTGCACCCAGCCACCAAATCTTATGCCCAAGAGGTCGCCGCTGGTACGCTGTCTCGCCGCGAATTCCTCGCTCGTGCCACAGCACTCGGCGCGTCCGCCGCTGCCGCCTATGCCCTGATCGGCGCAAACATGCCGCAAGCACGCGCCCAGTCCATGCAGGAAGGCGGGACGCTGCGCATTCAGAGTGAAGTGCGCCCGTTGAAAGACCCGCGCACGTTCGACTGGCCGCAGATGTCGAACTACACCCGTGGCTGGCTTGAATATCTTGTTGAGTATCAGCGCGACGGCACAATCCAGCCAATGCTTCTGGAAAGCTGGGAAGTCAGCGACGACGCGACAGAATACGTTCTGAACCTGCGCCAAGGCGTCAAATGGAACAATGGTGATGACTTCACCGCTGAAGACGTTGTGTTCAACCTGACACGCTGGTGTGAGCGCGATGTCGAAGGCAACTCCATGGCCAGCCGCATGGCTGTGTTGGTTGATGACGCGACCGGAAAACTTCTCGATGGCGTTGTCGAAGTGTTGGATACCCACACGGTCAAGCTGACGCTGCCGCGTGCGGACATCACGCTGATTGCCGGTTTCTCCGATTACCCAGCCTCCATCGTGCACCGCGACTTTGCTGGTGATCCATTGGCTGAGCCGGTTGGCACAGGCCCCTATTTGCCCGGCGAGTACATTGTCGGAGACCGCGGTGTGCTTGAGAAGAACACCGATCACGAGTGGTGGGGCGAGGGCGCAGCGCTCGATACCATCGAGTACATCGACTACGGCACGGACCAGTCCTCGATCATTGGCGCTATCGAATCCGAAGAAGTCGACATGTTGTATGAGAGCATCGGCGATTTCGTGGAAATCTTTGACCAGTTGGGCTGGACGAAATCAGAGGCAACCACCGCCAACACGGTCGTCATTCGTCCAAACCAGGCAGCTGAGATCGAGGGCAAGAAGGTCTATGCAGACCCCCGTGTCCGCCGCGCGCTGGCCCTGGCAGTCGACAATGAAACCTGCTTGCAGCTCGGCTATGCCGGACTTGGGGTCGCAGCCGAAAACCACCACGTCTCGCCGCTCCATCCCGAATATGCTGAACTGCCAAAACCGGAACGCGATGTCGATGCAGCAAAGGCGCTTCTGGAAGAAGCGGGGCTTGCTGACTTTGAGCATGACCTGATTTCAATCGATGACAGCTGGCGCAAAAACACCTGTGATGCCGTTGCTGCGCAGCTGCGTGAGGCAGGCATTCCCGTAAAACGCACGGTTCTGCCGGGCGCGACTTTCTGGAACGATTGGACGAAGTATCCCTATAGCGCCACGGATTGGGCGCAGCGTCCTCTCGGTGTTCAGGTGCTTGCTCTTGCCTATCGCTCCGGCGAAGCGTGGAACGAAAGCGCATTTGCCAATGACGAGTTTGACACACTCCTCAACGAAGCGCTCACGGTCGCCGATGCAGATCAGCGCCGGGATCTGATGATGAAAATCCAGCAGATCATGCAGGATGAGGGTGTCGTGATACAGCCATATTGGCGCTCGACATATCGTCACCATCGCGCCGAAGTGCTAGGCGCAGAAATGCACCCGACGTTTGAAATCCATGTCTACAAATTGGGTCTCGCCGCCTGATTTCGGTGGGAAAACCTCTGGTTCGCGCCTGTCACAGGGCGCGAACCGAAATTTTGAGAGCCGCTGATGCGTTTTCTCATTACAGGCTGCTCCGGCGGCGGTAAGTCTACCTTGTTGGACGTCCTCCATCGAAAACATGGCTTTCAAATCGTGCCAGAACCTGGGCGGCGCATTGTGCGCGCCGTCTTGGCGGGCGAGGGCGGTGCTCTGCCGTGGGATGACCCGGTGGGCTTTGCTCGCAAAGCGCTGGCGCTGGCTGAGGCAGACTGGAAGGCGGTTAGCCATGTGTCAGCGCCGGTGTTCTTTGATCGCGGTCTGATCGACGCGGCATCCGCGTTGGCATTTCATTCCGGGACGCCGATTGAAACCATTCTGGATGGACGGCCGTGCTATGATGAGACAGTGATCTTCGCGCCGCCGTGGCCTGAGCTCTTTGTCTCCGATGCGGAGCGAAAACACGGGTTTGATGATGCTTTGCAGGAGTTTCACCGGTTAGAAGCGGTGCTTCCAGCGCTTGGGTACCGATCGGTCACGCTGCCAAAGACCTCACTCGAAGAGCGCGCGACCTTTGTTCTCGATGCGCTCGGGCTGACATGTTGACCAGTAACCCCTTGTTGTCTTTGCGGGCCTCCATATTTCGTTGCCATGCGCAATCAATTCATAGCCAAATGTGTCGCGTGGCTTTTCAGCCTTGCATTGCTGCTTTGCGCCACGCTCGCAGTGTCGAAAGCGGAACCGGGCATGCTTCTTGATGATATGTCAGACGATACCCAATCTCGTTGGTCATATGTGGCGGATACGGTCATGGGCGGCGTTTCGCGCGGACAGGCGGTGTTTGGACGTGACGATCAGGCCAATGTCGGTTTCATCCAATTGACCGGCAAAGTTAGCACGGACAACAATGGTGGCTTCATTCAGGTGCGGCGCGCTCTGGCCGATGGCTTACCGGCAGATGCCAAAAGCCTGCGCTTGACCGTGCGCGGCAATGGCGAAACCTACTATGTGTTCCTGCGATCACGTTTCGGTACGCGGCCTTGGCACTCGTATCGGCAAGAATTTGCGACAGGTGCACAATGGACGGACATCACTTTGCCAATTGCCGACTTTTATCCGTCGCGTGAAGAACTGCCGGAGACGATCGGGCCGAGTGACGTGACTGCCTTGGGCCTCGTCGCCTATGGGCGTGAGTTTGACGCTGACCTGTCAATCGCGCGCATTACTGTCGAGTGATGTTCGGTAAAATGGCAGAGGGGGAGGGATTCGAACCCCCGGAACGTTGCCGTTCAACGGTTTTCAAGACCGCCGCTTTCGACCACTCAGCCACCCCTCCACGGGCAGGCGCAGCTATTGCCACAGCCGATGACCGCCTGCAACCAAGGTTTGGGACTTTTTTGACGTTGGTTCTGCGCAAACAAATCCGATCAGCTCGGTTGGGCGTAATTGTCACAGGAGCTGGTCACGGAGAGGCACATGAGCAAGCACATCAAATCTGTCACAAAACTGACGGCTGCCGCTGGCATCGCTATAGCTGCCGCCGTCGTCTCACTGCCGACACAGGCAATTGCGGAACCATTGTCCGGCGAAGCGCTCAAGCAACTCGTCAATGGCAAGCGCATTTACCTGCGCACGCCGTTTGGCGGAGAGTTTCCGCTATATTATAAAACCAACGGACAAGTGACCGGAGACGGCACAAAACTGGGCCTTGGCCGCTATTTTGCGCCAAAAGAGACCGGGCAATGGTTCGTACGTGGCAGCCAATTGTGCCAGCAATTTCCAACCTGGTACAAAGGCAAGGTGTCGTGCTTCACGATCCGTAAAACGGGCGAAACGACGCTGCGCTGGCGCCGCGATGACGGCTACGCAGGGCGTGCTCGTGTTGGCAGCTGACGCGAAAGATCGTAGTCACCACCTTTAACGCGTTGATAAACACTGTGATCTAACCTCACAGGCACGGCGCGCTGCCAAGGATTGGCCGGTGGCATCGTATCTAGTATGTGCGTTTCGATGACCTTTTCACCGGTGCTCCGGCAAGACCTCCAGACTTCTCCGTGGCGGCGCGTCTTTGCGCTTGCGGCCATGTGCGCGTTTTTGTCAGCCTGCGGTACCAACAGCGTGCCGACACCCAGCATCGCGATCTCAAGCGGCGCGCCCAGCGTTGGGGCCGAAGGCGAGATCGTGGACCTGGCAACGCGACCCACTGACATATCCAATGGTGCGACCGCGGGCGAAGAGTTTTTCTCGGCCGCAGCCTATGGTGTCGCCGCAAGCCCACGGGTCGCCACGGGCCCCCGGCTTCCACGCGGTGGCGGGTATCTGAAAGTGGGAAGCCCCTATGTCGTCAAAGGTCGCCGATACTATCCGACCCGCAACCCAAAACCAGTGCAAACGGGCAGGGCAAGTTGGTATGGCGCAGCGTTTCACGGCCGCAAAACCGCCAATGGCGAAGTCTACGACATGAACCATCTGACAGCTGCCCACAAAACCATGCCTCTGCCGTCCTATGCGCGTGTGACAAATGTGGCTAACAACCGATCTGTCATTGTGCGAGTGAACGACCGCGGTCCGTTTTCAAACAACCGCATTATCGACCTGTCGAAGCGCGCTGCTGACCTTCTCGACTACACCCATGCTGGAACAGCCAAGGTGCGGGTTGAATATGTGGGCCCGGCACCGTTGCATGGGCAAGACGATGAATATCTGATCGCATCTTTCCGTGGTGCGCCGACCAATCGTCTTCCGGGCGTGCAGGTGCCGACGATCCGAAGCGCCTATGCGGATGCAAATTCCGTTTCGGTCTATGCCAGCAAACGTGTCGCCGCCGCGTTCGCTTCCAGCCAAGACGAAACCGCTACGTCACCCTGGAAAGACAAGTGATCGCTAACGCGATCTGACGCGATATTTGCCGCGCCGACAAATTGCCACGAGCCGTGGAGCGTACTATTCACTTCGGCAACGAAGTGGGTGGTTCAATGCGATTTCGACACATGTTTTCCAACTTGCGCCAAGCGTTTGTCCTTGCGGTGGTCGCCGTGGCTGCGCTGACCGCCGCAGCCCATGCACAATTGTTTGAGACCAAGGCACAACAAGCCGTCCTGATTGACGTCGATACGCGCTCCATCCTTTTCAACAAAGATGCCGACGCGCAGGTGCCACCGGCGTCGCTTGCCAAACTCATGACAATGGAAGTGGTTTTCAATGCTCTAAAAACCGGCCAGTTGTCGCTGGAAGACGAATTCATCGTGTCTGAAAACGCCTGGCGCACAGGCGGAGCCGTCTCCGGCGGTTCGACTATGTTTGCTGAACTCAATTCATCCATCCGCGTCGAAGATCTGATCCGTGGCGTCATCATCCAGTCGGCAAATGATGGAAGCATCGTGCTTGCAGAGGGCATGGCGGGCACTGAGGCGACGTTCGCCAATTTGATGAACGAGCGGGCGCGGGAGATCGGGCTGAGAAATTCCGTCTTCACCAACTCCACGGGTCTACCTGATCCGCTTCAAAAGGCGACAATGCGCGATCTGGTGACGCTCGCCATGCACATTCAGCGAGAGTATCCGACGTACTACCAATACTATTCCGAGCCGGATTTTACCTGGAACAAGATCACCCAGCGAAATCGCAATCCGCTTTTGTCGATGGAAATCGGCGCCGATGGCATGAAAACAGGCTTTACCGAGGAAAGCGGTTACGCAATTGTTGGCTCAGCTGAAAACGACGGTCGCCGCCTGATCGTCGCGATGAGCGGCATGGCCGACCAGCGCGAGCGCGCGCAAGAAGCGCGCAAGCTTCTGGAATGGGGCAGGCGAGCGTTCAACGAG
>JBCBHR010000002.1:0-16709 GCA_038525365.1 Pseudomonadota bacterium
GTTGATCTCGCCCGCATTCTGTCCGGTGGGCCACCAAAGGATGGCATTCCGTCCATCGACAATCCGCTGTTTGAGTTTGTGCCGGGAGTGGACAGCCTTGCTGACAACGAACCGGTCGTCGCAGTCACCATCAGTGGCGATGCGCGCGCCTATCCACTGCAAATCCTGACATGGCATGAGATCGTCAACGATGTGGTGGGCGACACCCCGATCGCCGTGACCTACTGCCCGCTTTGCAATTCAGCGCCGGTCTTCGAACGCCGCCTCGCCGATGGGCGCATCCCGACGTTCGGCGTTTCTGGCAAGCTCAAGGATTCCAACCTGATCATGTATGACCGCCAGACCGAAACCTGGTGGCAGCAATTCACGGGCGACGCCATTGTCGGCGAGCGTGTGGGGCAAAAGTTGAGACTGGTGCCCGCACGCCTGCAGTCCTACGGCGAATTTGCCGCCGAAAACCCCAATGGCCGTGTGCTTGTGCCGAACAATCCAAACATGCGCGATTACGGACGCAATCCATACCGCGCCTACGACACCAACGACAAACCCTTCCTTTATGATGGGCAATTGCCGGAGGGCATCGACCCGATGGAGCGCGTTGTCATCGTGCCCGATGAGGCTGGGGGTGATCCGACGCTGGTCGTCATGTCGAAGATCGCCGAAACCGGCGCATTAGAAGCCGAAGGGCTGGCCTTCACCTGGAACGCAGGCCAAGCATCCGCGCTCGACACAAACCGCATCGAAGAGGGTCGCGATGTGGGCACCGTTCTCGTCCAGCGTGATGGTAGTGACGTCGCCTATGACGTAACGTTCGCCTTCGTCGCCCACGCCTTCCATCCCGGCGTACCCATGATTGGCAAGCGCGAAGAAGGCTAGCCTAAGTCGAGGCGTGGCGGTAAAGACCCCGCCATGAAATGGTACATGCCCATCGTAGCGCTTGGCTTGATTGTGGCAGCAAGCCTGTCGCCTTCGCCCGGATACGCGCAAACCGCACCCTATGACAGCCGCCTCAACGCGCTCGCCGAGGTGTTGGGGTCGGTGCATTATCTGCGCAATCTGTGCATTGAGCCCTCCAACCAGTGGCGCGATGAGATGTCCCAAATGTTGGCCGTCGAGCGTCCTGACCCGATCCGTCGCTCGCGATTGGTGGCGAGTTTCAACCGCGGTTACCGCAGCTTTGCCAGCGTCTACGTGACCTGCACCGACCAGGCGCGCGACGCCGCCGACCGCTATGCAAAGCGTGGTGCAGATCTCGCAGCGGAAATCGACAGCCGCTACGCACAGTGACCGTTTCACCACATGTTAACGATTTATGACGCTTGCAGATTACTTTTGCGATCTGTCTGGTAGAAGCTTAAAGACCATTAAACAGGCACGCTTCATTTTGAGCCGCTCCATGGAATTTGATCAGAAGCTGGATATGATCGACGAGGCCATTGTTCGCGAAAAGCGCAATGCCGCGCGCGAAGTCTATTGCGACGCGTGGGCGGACGGGATGCTCGAAGGCATAGATGCCGACATCCTCGCCGAAACTGCGATCACCACCGTGCTTGAAGAAACCATCCAGGATGGCGGCGAACCGGCCGCTCTCGAACTGCTGCAAAACCTGATGTTGCGGGTCAAAGCCGGCGACTTCACGGTCGGCAAAACCCTGCAGTGATGCCATGACACGTCTCCGGCGGCCCTGTCATTGGATAAGGACGTCTCAGACTGCCGCAGTTCTTGCCACTGTTTTTTTGGCCGCGGCGACAATCCACACCTATGCGCAAACCGACATCGCACCGGCCCCATCTGGTGAAATCCCGCTGCCCGATCCGTTCATCGCGCCGCAATCGCCGCTTCAGTTGATACCCGAAACGCAGCCAACAGCCCCAACCGTCGATCCGTCACGCAACCCGGGTGGATTTGGTGATGGCGCAGTCGACATTTCTTACGATTTCGACGCTTTGCCCCCACCCGTCAAACGCATGCGCGAATTGATCATCGAGGCCGCCAAATCGGGCGATCCGGAACAATTGCGCGCGCTGATCGGAACGGGCGCCGACACAACGCGCCTGTCCTTCGGTGACATTGAAGGTGACCCGATCGAGTATATCCGCTCCGTTTCCGGCGACGCGCAAGGCCACGAAATGCTGGCTATTTTGCAGGAAGTCATGGAAGCAGGTTACGTTCGCCTTGATGCTGGCCTCGAAACCGAACTCTATGTTTGGCCCTACTTCTTCGCCCTGCCGCTGGAAGGCCTGACCCCGGTTCAACGCGTCGAGCTCTTTAAGCTGGTCACCGCTGGCGACTACGAAGATATGCTGTCCTTCGGCGCCTACATCTTTTTCCGGGTCGGCATCACGCCCGAAGGCAAATGGCTGTTTTTTGTCGCCGGAGATTGATGTGGCGCGGGGTTACTAGCTACCCTCGTCCGGCCCGGACATGCCGTCTTCATCTTCTTCCAGCGGGGGACCGGGGATCACATATGCGCCCGATAGCCAGCGGTTCAGATCGACATCCTTGCAGCGCTTGGAGCAGAACGGATAGGTTTCGCGCGCGGACGGCTTGCCGCATTCGGGGCAGGCACGTTTCGGGCGAAGGGGTGCATCATTGTCGGGCATGGCCATCGCGTCAAACGCCTCCGGACAGCCAGTTGAAATGCACCTTGTAGCCCTCACCGACCATCAGATCGACGGTCTCGTAAAGCGGCAGTCCGACCACATTGGAGTACGAACCGATGACCTTGACGACAAAGGTTCCAGCGAGCCCCTGAATGGCGTAACCACCGGCCTTGCCGCGCCACTCGCCGGAGGCAAGATAGCTCTCGAATTCCTCACGCGACAGACGCTTGAAGCGCACCTTTGTTTCCACCACACGCTGGCGCACCTTGCCTTTCGGGGTGATGAGGCAAAGCCCGGTGAACACGCGATGCGCACGCCCTGACAACAGGCGCAGGCATTGCGAGGCCTCATCCAAGACTTCCGCCTTGGGCAAAACAGAACGGCCAACGGCGACAACTGTGTCTGCTGCCAGAATGTAGGGCTTTGCCGCATCCTCGCCTTCGGTGGCTGTATCAGCGACCTTTGCCTTCTTGGCTTCGTCACGCACGATGGCCTGTGCGGCAAGCGCTTTTTCATGGCTCAAACGCCGCGCAAGCGAACGCGGCTGTTCGGCTTTGATCGGCGTTTCATCGATATTTGCGGGAAGCAAACGATCCGGCTCAACACCAGCTTGCGCCAGGAGTTCAACGCGGCGCGGCGAGCCGGAGGCCAAGATCAGGTTTTGAAATACGCTCATTGCGCGGCCCCGTCCCCCGTGCAGTCACAGTGCGCGCGCCGTATCCCACGGGCTGCGCACGCATGCGCACCATTATTTGAAGCGGTAGGTGATACGGCCCTTTGTGAGGTCATAGGGCGTCATCTCGACAAGCACTTTGTCGCCCGTCAGCACCCGGATGCGGTTCTTGCGCATCTTGCCCGCCGTGTGGGCAATGATTTCGTGTTCATTTTCCAGTTGCACGCGGAATGTCGCGTTCGGCAGCAGTTCTGTGACCACGCCCGGAAATTCCAGAAGTTCTTCTTTCGCCATGCGATCCTTCGATGTTTCTTACAAAAAAGCGCGGTGACTGGCACCGCGTTGGCGCTGTCCATACCCCAATTGCGGGCCAAGTAAAACAGCAACATTGGATATGGTGACGGCGCTCAGCCTTTCCAATGCAGAACGCACACAAGCGTAAAGAGACGGCGCGCCGTGTCGTGGTCCACATCGACCTTGCCATCAAGGCGCTGGGCCAACAGCTCCGAGCCTTCGTTGTGAACGCCGCGCCGCGCCATATCAATGGTTTCGATCTGCGATGTCGTCGCCGATTTGATGGCTTCGAAATAGCTTTCGCAGATCATGTAGTAGTCTTTGACAATCCGCCGGAACGGGCCGAGTGACAGAATATGCGTCGCCACATCGTCATCGCTTTCTCGCATGATCTGGAACGCCAGCTTCCCATCCAGAATGGACAGATGCAGCTTGTAAGGTCCGCCGTCGTCGTCACCCACAGGGCGAAACGAATTCATCTCCAACAGGTCAAAGATCGCAACCGCGCGCTCGTGCTCGACGTCTGGCGTCGATTTGCCGATGGATTGGTCCAGCGTGATGTCGCTCAGCTTGTCGGTTTCGGCGAAATCCATGACGGCGGCGCTCACAGGTTCAGCCGGATGGCAACGGATTTGGCATGTGCGTCCAGCCCTTCGGCCTCAGCCAGCTTGATCGCCGCCGGGCCAAGCGCGCGCAATTCGTCCGCGCCTAGCTGCAACACGCTCGTGCGTTTCATGTAGTCAAGCACACCGAGCCCGGACGAAAACCGTGCCGAGCGCGCTGTCGGCAACACGTGGTTTGACCCGCCGACATAATCACCGATCACCTCAGGCGTGTGGCGACCCACAAAGATCGCCCCGGCATTGCGGATCATGCCCGACAGTGTTTCAGCGTCGTCGCAGGCGAGTTCCAAATGCTCCGCCGCAATACGGTTGATGATGGCGAGCGTATCGGGCGTCTTGAGTGCATCAACAACGATGACACCGCCAAAATCGTGCCAACTCGCGGAAGCCGTTTCTGCACGAGGCAGTGATTTCAGTTGGCCCACGACCGCTTCGGCCACTGACTGCCCAAACGTAGTATCGTCGGTCAAAAGGATCGACTGCGCGCCGGTGTCATGCTCGGCTTGCGCCAAGAGATCCGCCGCAATCCAATTCGGATCATTGTTGGCATCCGCAACGACCAACACCTCTGACGGCCCCGCGATCATATCAATGCCAACGGTGCCGAAAACGCGGCGCTTGGCTGCCGCCACAAAGGCGTTACCCGGGCCGACGATTTTGGCGACGGGCTTGATTGTCTCAGTGCCATAGGCGAGCGCGCCAACGGCCTGCGCACCGCCGATCCGGTAAATCTCGCTCACGCCCGCCAACTTCGCTGCCGCCAACACAAGCGGGTTTAAAACACCGTCCGGTGATGGCACGACCATGACGATCCGCTCCACACCCGCAACAACGGCGGGCAATGCATTCATCAGCACGGATGAAGGATAGCTCGCGGTACCGCCCGGAACGTAAAGCCCGACCGCTTCGATGGCGGTCCAGCGGCTGCCAAGCTTCACACCAAGGGCATCGGTGTAGTGGTCATCTTTGGGCAGTTGCCGTTCGTGGTGGGAGCGAATGCGGTCGCGCGCAAGCGTCAGCGCATCGAGCGTCTCAGCGTCCACGGACGCCATGGCTGCGGCGATTTCGTCCGCCGAAACCGCCATCGGGGTGTCACCAAAATCCAGCCGGTCAAACTTCGCCGTGTACTCCGCCACAGCCGTATCACCGCGCGCGCGCACATCATCAAGGATCGCCGCTACGGCTGCGTCCACGTCCGCAGACACCTCGCGCTTCAACCCGAGAAACGCGGCAAAGGCAGCTTCAAAGCCTTGATCATTGGCGGTCAGAAAGTGCGGCACGGTGTGTCCAGTGAATGCAGAGCTCAGGCGGGGTGCTTGGGCTTGAAGCGGCTTTCCCATGCAGCGCCGAGGTCCGTCAACTGGACTTCAATCGCATCGACAGAAAGCCGCATCGCTGCCTCACCGGAAAATACGGCTTCGATCGTGCCAGATGGCGCATCGCCCGGCTCGAACCGCAATGCCAAAACGCTGAGCACCTGATCGTCATCGCCCTGCCGCACACCAAGCGCCTGAAGACCGGTGACCTGTGCAAAAGACAAAACCGACCGGCGGCGTTCATTGCCGGTTTTGCGCCGACCTTGCGCGTCCCAGGCGAACCGGTTGAGCACGATATCAAGCCGCTTTTGCGCACGGCGATATTCGATCAGCGTCGGCTTGGTCAACGCATCTTGAACCTGCGCGGAAATCACGGTCAGGTCGGACATGTCCAGTGCCAGCAATTTCAGCGGTTTCGTCATCACCTGCCCAAGCGTTGTCGGCCCATCCGTTCGCTTCTCGCAGATATGCCGCGCGCGTGCCATCGGCAATGGCGGGGCATTGAATTCAGGACGAAACGCGCTCGATCTCTGCGCCGCACGCCGACAGCTTTTCTTCCAGACGCTCAAAACCACGGTCCAAATGGTAAACGCGGTTGACGTTGGTCTCGCCTTGCGCCGCCAAGCCCGCAATCACAAGCGCCGATGAGGCCCGCAAGTCCGTCGCCATCACGGGCGCACCCTTGAGGACGGGAACACCGGTCACCGTCGCCGTCTGACCCGAAAGCGCAATGTCCGCGCCAAGGCGCGCCAGCTCTTGAACGTGCATGAAGCGGTTTTCAAAGATCGTCTCGGTGATGTGCGAAGTGCCGTTGGCCTTGGTCATCAAGCCCATGAACTGCGCCTGCAGATCTGTCGGAAAGCCTGGGAAGGGGTCGGTTTGCATGTCCACCGGCATCAGCCCGTTGCCATTACGATAGACGCGGATGCCGTCGTCTTCCTGCGTGATATCCATGCCGGCTTCGCGCAGCGTGTCGAGTGCGGTGTCCAGGAGCGAAGCATCGCCGCCCTTCAACAGGACATCACCGCCCGTCATGCCAACGGCCATAGCGTAGGTGCCCGTCTCGATCCGGTCTGCGATCACGCGGTGTCGTGCCCCATGCAACGACGTCACACCGGTAATGCGGATGGTCGATGTACCGGCACCCTCAATCTTTGCGCCCATTGCGTTGAGGCAGTCGGCAAGATTGACCACTTCCGGCTCACGCGCTGCATTGTCCAAAATGGTGTCACCCTTGGCGAGCGACGCCGCCATCAGCGCCACATGCGTTGCGCCGACGGAGACCTTCGGAAACGCGTATCGCGCGCCAATCAAACCGTTCTTGGCCGTGGCGTGCACATAGCCCGCCTCGATCTCGATGTTGGCACCAAGTGCTTCGAGAACCTCGATGAAGAGATCGACCGGGCGGGTGCCAATGGCGCAACCGCCGGGCAGTGAGACAACGGCTTCACCCATCCGCGCAAGAAGCGGGCCGACTACCCAGAAAGATGCGCGCATCTTGGACACGAGTTCATAGGGCGCTTTGACATCAACGATGTCGCGCGCCGTGAAATGCACGGTGCGCGCAAAGTTCTGACCCTCAGCGCGGCGGCGGCCGGTCACTGCATAGTCTACGCCATGGTTTGACAATATGCGTGTCAGTTGCTCGACGTCGGCGAGATGCGGCACGTTTTCCAGCGTCAGCGTATCATCGGTCAGAAGTGAAGCGATCATCAGCGGAAGCGCTGCGTTCTTTGCGCCCGAAATCGGCAAAACGCCGTTCAACTCATTGCCGCCGACAATGCGAATGCTGTCCATGAATGTCCCCTAAAAGGTCTCGCGAAAAGAGATCGCGCCGCGCCTTGCGAAATGGTCCGCCCGATTTCCGTGAGGGCGGGTTTACTGGATGATCAAGACCGGTTCAAGGCGGCCAATATTTCAGTCGATGTCTCGCTTAATGGGCGTCGCCTTGTCCACATCCTGCTTGGCTGCCTCAATGCCCTCGTCGCGCGCGTCGCCTTCGCCCTCGCGCCGCGCCCGTGCCTGCTGTTTGCGGCGGGCGAGATTGGCCCGCAATTGCGCGCGCAGTCGTTCTTCTCGGTTCGATGCGTTTTTGGGAGCTTGCGCCATTGTCCTGCGGTAGCGCATCGCGACCAGCGAATAAACCACAACAGCCCCATTTGCCGCCTTGAAAGTGCAAATGGCCTATGTCAAAGACCGCGTCACGCCGAAGACAGGCACATGCCGCTATAGCTCAGGGGTAGAGCACTCCATTGGTAATGGAGAGGCCGTGAGTTCAAATCTCACTAGCGGCACCAGTCACGGCGGTTTGTGCCGCAAAATGCCTGAACTGACCCTTTGATCTCCCCATTTATCTCGATGCGCCGCTGCCCTATCGTCGGTGGATGAACATCATCGTTTTCACCGACCTTGACGGCACGCTGCTTGACCACGCGACCTATGATTGGTCGCCTGCAAAACCCGCGCTCCATGCTTTGAAGGGCAACGACATACCGCTGGTGTTGGCGTCGTCCAAGACAGCCGCCGAGATTGCTCCACTGCGCGCTGAACTCGGTTTTGAGCACTGCCCGGCCATCGTCGAAAACGGCGCCGGTGTCTTGCCTGCCGGAGACCACGTCGATGAACATGATGTGCCGAATTACCGTGTCATCCGTGATGCTCTGGCGGACATGCCCAACGAACTACGGGCGCACTTCCGAGGTTTCGGCGATATGGACGTGGAGGACATTACGGAGATCACAGGGCTTTCGTTTCAGGATGCAAAACGCGCCTCCGCTCGCGCATTCTCAGAACCAGGGCTTTGGACGGGCACCGATGAGCAACGTGCTGCGTTCACCGACGCGCTCAAGCCCTCGGGCATTCACGCCCGTTTCGGCGGACGTTTCCTCACGCTTTCCATGGGCGGTACCAAGGCGGGCCGAATGATGGATGTCATAACAATGCTGGGCCTGAGCGATCCGCTCATCGTCGCGCTTGGCGATGCGCCCAATGACATAGAGATGCTGGGGGCTGCCGACCGCGCCTTCATCATCGCCAACCCACACGGCACACCCATCCCGCCGCTTGCCGGTGAAAGTGACGGGCGCGTGACACGCACCAGTGTTGAGGGTCCTGCCGGTTGGAATGCGGCGGTGCTGTCGATAGTGTCAAACCCCACCGACCAAACCTGAGAGCCCACCTTGGCCGATTTTCACCAGAACGGATATGTCGCCACACTGCACAATTTGCGCACGCGCGGCGGCGATGAACTAGAGCGCGAACTGGACGCCATCGCGCAGACCCAGCGCATCACGCTTATCCTGCCGTCACTTTATTCGGAACTCGCCACCGATGCGCTGCCTAATATTATCGACGAACTCTCCAAGGTCGAATTCATCCATCACATCGTCATCGGGCTCGACCGCGCGACACGTGACGAATATCTGCATGCCCGCGAATTCTTCTCCCGCCTGCCGCAGCCGCACTCGGTCCTTTGGAACGACGGTCCGCGCCTGAAAGCCATCGACGAACGCCTGTCAGCGGTTGGTCTTTCGCCGGAGGAAATGGGCAAGGGCCGCAACGTCTGGTACTGTATCGGTTACACGCTGGGGCGCGCCGATAGCGATGTGATCGCGCTTCACGATTGCGACATCCTCACCTACTCAAAGGACATGCTCGCACGGCTTGTTTACCCCGTCGCCAACACGGCCTTCCCCTATCAGTTTTGCAAAGGCTTCTACCCGCGCACAGCGGATGGCACGATGAATGGGCGCGTCGTGAGGCTGCTCGTTGCGCCACTTCTGCTCGCGTTGCGAAAAACCATCGGCCCCAGCGAATACATCTCGTATCTGCGCGCCTTCCGCTATCCGCTGGCTGGCGAGTTCGCCATGCGCACCGCCATTTTGCCCGACATGCGCATTCCATCGGACTGGGGTCTGGAGATCGGTACTCTGTCGGAAGCGTGGCGAAATCTGGCACCGCGCGCCGTGTGCCAGGTGGAGATTGCAGACAATTACGACCACAAGCACCAGCCGCTGTCGCAAGCCGATGCCTCACGCGGCTTGTCGCGCATGTCGACCGACATCTGCAAAGCGATCTTCCGCAAGCTCGCAACCGACGGCCAGATTTTCTCCAACGCAACGTTCCGAGCGCTGAAGGCGAGCTATTTCCGCATCGCGCTCGACTTTGTGGAGACGTACTACAATGATGCCAAGATGAACGGGCTGCATGTTGACCGGCACAAGGAAGAACGCGCGGTTGAGCTCTTTGCGGCCAACATCATGACGGCAGGCGATCAGTTCCTGAATAATCCCATGGAAACACCGTTCATCCCCTCATGGAGCCGGGTGCAAGCCGCCGACCCTGACCTGATGCGGGAGTTGATTGAGGCGGTGACCGCGGACGAACAGGAGAGTTGAGGTTTGGTTGTCTTCGCCGCCATCATCGGCGCTTTGGCGTGCCTTGCGCCAATTGCAATGCAGATCGGCTTAGCGCTCGGCGCGCCGTGGGGCGAATATGCAAATGGTGGAAAATTCCCGGGACGACTGCCCGCACCAATGCGCTTTGCCGCCGTCGTGCAAGGCGCGATCCTTGTCTTCATCGCACTCGCAGTCCTCGACCGCGGCGGCATTCTCGCGCTTGGCTGGTCGAATGCCGCGTTTTGGGTTGCAATGGGCATCACCGCAATCACATTCGTGCTCAATTGGATCACACCGTCGGTCAAGGAGCGCAGGCTTTGGGGGCCCATGATGACGGTGCTTCTGATCGCGATGGTGATAGTGATGCTGATGTCGGGTAACGCATCGGCAAACGATCAACGCGCCACGCCCGCGTCATCGGGCTTCCTCGGCGATTACACCTGCCCCGATGCGGCCGACTTTGACGTGTTTACCGAGGATGGTTGGATACGGGGCGTTGCGCTCCTGAAGCTCTCCAGCTTCGCCGTCGCGCTTTACCCGTTCGCACCACCGGACGATGTCTTGGGTATCGAGACCTCCGACATATCGGGTGCTGGATATAGAAAAGGCGATTTCTACTTCTTCGAAAGCGCAGAGGGCCGTCACTACCTTCTGCACACGCCAACCGACACTCGCGTCTCGTGTTTTCCGGACCCGACATCCCGTCGCGCGATCCAGAAGCGGCCCTCTGATTAAGCCGCTTCAAGCTTTGCCAGTTGCGCATCGGTGAACACGCGGCTGCGGGTCAGGAACCGTTTCTCGCGGCCATTGTCGAGTGAGAACATGCCGCCGCGTCCCGGCACCACGTCGAGGATCAATTGGGTGTGCTTCCAGGCTTCAAACTGTGGGCCGGAGATGAAGACTTCCGTGCCGTTGATCTCGCCCAATTTCACGTCAGACGAACCGATGCGGAAATCGTCTGTGGAATAGCACATGGGCGAGGACCCGTCGCAGCAGCCACCGGACTGGTGAAAGAGCACCTCGCCATGATCGGCTTTGATTTCGGCAAGAAAGTCTTTTGCCGCCTGCGTTGCGATCACGCGCGCCAGGGGATCGGTGCCTTCAAGCACCGCGCCATCGGTTGCGCATTGTATCGTCGTAACTGCCGTCATCGATCATTCCTCCCAAAATGAAAACACCGCCCCCGCACATATGTGCGCGGACGGCAGGTTTGTCCAACAGGTTCAGATCAGAAGAACCCGAGCTTGTTGGGTGAGTAGCTGACCAGCATGTTTTTGGTCTGACGGTAATGGCTCAGCATCATCTTGTGGTTCTCACGGCCAATGCCGGACTGCTTGTAGCCACCAAATGGCGCGTGCGCCGGATAGAGGTGGTAGCAATTTGTCCACACGCGGCCCGCCTGAATGCCACGTCCGAAGCGGTAGCATTTGTTGGCATCGCGCGACCAAACGCCTGCGCCCAGACCGTAAAGTGTGTCGTTGGCGATATCGAGTGCTTCGTCCTCATCCTTGAACGTTGTGACGGAGACGACCGGCCCAAAAATCTCTTCCTGGAAAACACGCATCTTGTTGTTGCCCTTGAAGATGGTCGGCTCGGTGTAATAGCCGCCCGCCATGTCGCCGGACATGGTGCGCTCACCGCCGCCGACGAGCACTTCAGCGCCTTCCTGCCGACCGATGTCGAAATACGACATGATCTTTTCTTTTTGCTCGGAAGAGGCCTGCGCACCCATCATGGTGTCGCCGTGACGTGGATCACCGAGATTGATCGCCTTGGTGCGCTCAATCGCACGCTCCATGAACTTGTCGTAGATGTCTTCATGGATCAGCGCGCGGCTTGGGCAGGTGCAGACCTCGCCTTGGTTCAGCGCAAACATGACGAAGCCTTCGATGCACTTGTCGAAATATGCGTCATCCTCGTTGGCAATGTCCTTGTGGAACACGTTTGGCGATTTGCCGCCGAGTTCCAGTGTCACCGGGATGATGTTTTCTGCAGCGTACTGCATGATCATGCGGCCAGTTGTCGTTTCGCCGGTAAAGGCAACCTTCGCGATCCGGTCGGATGTCGCGAGTGGCTTGCCTGCCTCAAGGCCAAAACCATTGACGATGTTGAGGACACCCGGCGGCAGAATGTCACCGATCAGCTCTGCCCATACCATGATGGTCGCCGGTGTCTGTTCAGCGGGCTTGAGCACCACGCAATTGCCCGCGGCAAGCGCAGGCGCCAACTTCCAAGCCGCCATCAGCAGCGGGAAGTTCCACGGGATGATCTGGCCGACCACGCCAAGCGGCTCATGGAACTGGTAGGAGACGGTATCATCGTCCAACTCGCCCATCGTGCCTTCTTCAGCGCGGATGACGCTGGCGAAATAGCGGAAGTGGTCGATGGCCAATGGCAGGTCGGCAGCGCGTGTTTCACGGATTGCCTTGCCGTTGTCCCATGTCTCGCAGATCGCGAGCAGCTCAAGGTTCTGCTCCATGACGTCGGCCACTTTGAGCAGCATGTTGGAGCGGTCGGTGACGCTGGACTTGGCCCATGCATCTTTGGCTGCGTGCGCGGCATCCAGAGCATCATTGATGTCACTGGCGTCTGAGCGCGCGATTTCGCAGATTTTGCCGCCTGTCACGGGTGAAACATTGTCGAAATATTTGCCCGCCTTCGGTGCGCGGAAGCCACCGTTGATGAAGTTGTCGTACTTGTCGCGGAACGGCGACACCATCGTCGACAATTCTACTTTTGTCATCTCGTTCATGATTTTCTCCTCCTGAACCGTCCGAGCCTCCACCCGGATTACGTTCAAAATGACAGGAGCGACGCGAGAGTTGTACCGCAGCATTTTGTGTGCGGTGCAATAAGTGTTTCAGAATTGCGACAGTCGGGTGTCAGCTACGGTCGAGGCCGAGCTTGTTCATGCGCCGATAAAGCGTTGCCCGGCTGATGCCGAGCGCTTTGGCGGCTTCGCTGGCATTGCCATTTGCACGCACGAGCGCGCGTCGGATCACCATCTTTTCGCTGCGGTCGAAACCGCCGCTGGCACCATCGCCGTATAACAGATCATTGAGCGGGATCGGCGCCAAAGTCGGCGTCGTTCCTAAGTCGTAGCGCGCGCGTGCTGCCCGCGTCGCCCCGATCACAATGTCGCTTTCATCGACGGCCAGCAGCGCCTGACCAGAAGATGGGTCAGAGCCTGCAACAACAATCCGACTGCCGGAGAAAACATCGGCAAAAACATCAGCCTCGATTTGTCCGGCATACTGCGAAACGGACAGACTGATCACTTTGTTCAGGTCAGACGAATGATCAAGGCGGTTCCCCGAGACATCCAGTGCGCCGATCAGTTCACCGTGTGCCCCGAACACCGGCGCGTCGATGCAGGAGATCCCCGTGTAACAAGACATGAAATGTTCGTTGCGGTGCACGACGACCGGACGTCGCTCGTAAAGGCAGGTACCAATACCATTTGTGCCCTGCGCCGCTTCGGACCACTCAAAGCCAGTGCGCAGTCCAACCCGGTCAAAGTGATCCTTGTCTGCCGATGATGAGCGCCGGGCGAGGATAACCCCGCTTTCATCTGTCAGTGCAACGCAAAAGCCACTTGCTCCCACTGCACCATAAAGCGCTTCCAATCGCGGCTGTGCCACGCGGACAAATGCTGCACGTTGCCCAATGACCTCCCCGATCTCGCGCGATGTCAGGCGTGCACGGTTTGCGTCGGTCGTTTCGGGACTTAACCCGTGCGCGACGATTGATCGCCGCCAAGATGCGGCAATGGGGTTGATGGCAGCTGCCTGCTTGTTCGAGACGGCAGCAAACACGTGGTCTACGTGGGATGTCGTTGCCAAACGGTTCTCCTCCCATCGGCGATTTGTACGGTCAGTCAGAATGCTGACCAGATCAACCGCGCATTTCGGATAAATGGATACCGACTTTCAGGCGCTCTCGTTCCCCGACCCGCATTGGCAGGTCCCGCACACAATGTTCGTGCCGAGGAGATCGATCGACGCCAGCGATCACGAACCGGCTAACCAACGAGACGCAAACGCGTGCAACCGGCTCGCCGTCAGGACACCTCAACGCGGACACCGCGTTTTTCAAACTCGGTCCGGGTCGCTTGTATTCCGGGCATGTTTTCCGAAAACACCGAAACCTCGGTGCCGTCTTTCAGATGCAACTCGAAATCCGTGCTGTCTGACCAGTCGCGCACGTGCAAGTGATCAATCGCGGACAGAGCAAAGCGCTGCGACGCACCGTCGGTTTCGATTGCCAATTCGGTATCTGTCAAGCGAATGCCATAGGATTTGTTGGCCCAAAGCAAATAAAACACGACCGCAGAAACGGGTGCCCAAACGGCCCATATCCACCACGGCGCACCTAAGAGGATCGCGAGCACCAACAACAGCACGCAAAATCCGCCAGCGGCCAAATAGACCGGGCTGCGCGTCGTCCGCTCATAGGTATAAGCATCTGCCATGGCAACATGATACAACGGCCAGGTTGCAAATTGTTGAAGGCCAAGGGCAGCGCCGCGCCGCGCAGCGTTACACCCGATTGCTCACCCACCGGCACTGATAGGGCTTGAACACAATGTCACCGCCATCGGCGCGAATGCTTTCATTGCTCAACAGATCAAGCCAGACATCGCCACCGATGAGGTTTATGGACAAGACCGGCACGCGCACCTCGTTCTTCGTCACATTGTGCATCGCAAAGATCGACTGATCCCTGTCAAGCGATTGCCGCCAAAACCCGAAGATCTCGTGGCCGAACTGCATGGTGAACTGCGTGCCGTTGGGATGAAACGCCGGTTGCGAGGTGCGAATGGCGATCCGTCGCTTCATTTCCGCCATCACCTTCGGCTGCACGCTTTGCGGATCATCAAGCAGCGCACGCAAATCGCCATAGTCCCATCGCTTACGGTTCAGCGACCGGTTGAGCCCCGTCTTCTCCAACCCGTCATAGTCGTTTGATGTCGCCAACAATGAGTGCACGTAAAACGCGGGAATGCCCTCAAGCGCCATCTGGATGGTCTGTGTCGCAAGGAATCGCTCGATCTGCCATTCATCCTCACCTTCAAAGGTGCCCTTCATGGCGTCGAACCATGTGATGTTCAGTTCATAGGGACGCTGCGAACCATCGGCCATGGCGCGCATGGAAACTTTCCCGCCAAAATCATCCACGGCTTGAACCATGCGACCAAGGTCCTGGTCCGCGATCATCCCCTCCCCGCCGCGCACGCCGATGCCGTCATGACTTGCGGTGAAGTTCAGATAGGCACAGCCCAATTGCGCGGGCGGCATGGCCATCTGCCAGCGATTGAGGAGATCAGCCGATCCGGACCACATGGCATGCAGCATCAGAGGCGGCAGGGTGAAATTGTAGATCGCATGCGCTTCATTGCGATTGCCGAAATAGGAGAGATTTTCGGCGTTGGGCACATTCGTCTCGGTGAGGAGAACGAGCTCTTCCTGCGCATAATCAGCCAGCACACGCATCAGCCGCACAATGGCATGCGTCTGCGGCAGGTGGATGCAGGACGTGCCGATCTCCTTCCAGATGAAAGCCACAGCATCAAGCCGAATGACCCGCACACCATTGTCGATGTGAAGGCGCATGATGCGGATGAACTCAAGCAGCACGTCGGGGTTTGAGAAATCGAGATCGATCTGGTCATGCGAAAACGTGCACCACACATGCTGTTCGCCGGCGGGCGTTTCCACTTTGCGCAGGAGCGGATGCGCGCGGGGCCGCACGACCGCACTCAGATCATCATCAGGCGAAGCGGTGTAGAAAAACTCCCGCCACGGGTCGTGACCCTGCAGATACCCGTTGAACCAAGTCGACTGTGACGACACATGATTGAGCACGAGATCGCTCATCAGCGTGAAGTCGGAGGCGATGCGTGTGATGTCCTCCCAATCGCCAAGAGACGAGTTCACCATCCGGTAGTCAGTCACCGCAAAGCCGTCGTCTGAGGTAAACGGAAAAAACGGCAGAATGTGCACGCCGTTGATCGTATCCCCGATGAAGCGTTTCAGGAAATCATAGAGCAGGTCGAGCGGCTTGTGCGTGCCGTCGACGAAGGTGTTGCCATAGGTGATGATGAGGCTGTCGGTCTCGCTCCAAAGCGAATTACCGGGCACCCGCGACCGCTGGCGGGACTTCAGATCGCCCGGCCAGAACGCATCGCACACCGCCTGCACCAACGCTTCGGCATCCCGGTCCGGATAGATGAGCTCCACCAACGGCGCGAGACGTGCACGCACCTGACGATTTTGTCCGCGCGTGGCTGCCCGACGCAGCGCACGCTGCGGTCTTTGGTTCCTCAATGGCTGCAAAAAAGTCTCCCCAACCGGATACAGACGGATGTAACGCGAATGCGTCGGCCCCATTCAAACGAAACGTCACGGTTTCTTGCAAGCGCCTATCCGCCTGAATTTCAGGCAATTTCGTCAGCGTTACACCCTGTTACTGCATGAAACCTGACAATCTAAATCGATTTGTACCATCTTGTCGTTGTTGACCGGCTGTCGCCCCGCAAATGACAGTTCGGCCAACGCGATGGTCCGAGCAATAGCCCACACTACGATCGGCCCATCGCGCACCTCGTGGTCCGTTCATCGGACCATGGGCGGACTTACGGGGTGAAAGTTTCATGATACTCCCTGATGTGAACGCGAAACGCCGGTGGTCATCCACCGGCGTTTTGTTTTGCATTCGTATGCAAAAACTACGTCAGCGGCACGCGGCGCAAAACCGCTGAATGCGCTCGCAGGCGTCTGTCAGCGCTTCAGTGGAAGTCGCAT
>JBCBHR010000003.1:0-10379 GCA_038525365.1 Pseudomonadota bacterium
CGATGAGCCAAGAAGGCGGTTACATGAGCTTTGAGCTCACAAACCTCGCCGAAGAACTGGCTGCAGCCGACGGCAAACTGCCAGCTGTCCTGTCCGGCAACGCAGTGCGCACGCTGCCAAACTTTGACGGCTCTTTCACCGTTGAAGTCGCCGACAAAGGCATCAAGCACGGCGGCATGGGCACCCATGCAACCGACGAAGACGGCATGGCGAAAGCCAATGACCCGGACGGTCTGCTTTGGATCAAAGGCTCTGACGCTGATGTTTTGATTGCGGACGAAGATAGCGGCAACGCGTTCGGTGAGCGCAAATATGCCATCGTCCTCGACACCGAAACCATGCAGCTTGCTGAGCCGGGTCGCGGCTACTTCCTCGCCATGGCGGGTGGTACGGAAAGCCCACGGGCCAAAGCCGGTGCAACGGCGCTGGCCGGTGCGCTCGACAAGCCACGCACGTCAGAGTTCTCCGGCACTTGGGATCTGACAGCGATGCTCACACGCAAGGAAGACGGGTCATTCTACACCGCTGCTGAACTTGCTGGCACAGGTGAGAACGCCATCAACCAGTCCATCCCGGTCAACGACCACATGCTGATGGGCGTCGTCCAGCACCGCACGAAGTCCGGCGGTCAGGTTGCTGACGTTGGCGCTGACCGTGGTGGTCAGGTCTTCCTGTTCCAGATGAACCTGCCGGAAGAAGCCACAAACTTCTCCATGCTGATGATGCCGAAGCAGTAAGTCTTCGCTTCCAGCACAACACAAATGAATTGGGCCGCGGTTTCCGCGGCCCTTTTTCGTTTCAGTGTCGTTGAATTAGCAGGTGCCGTTGATCAGTCGTGCGCGCCACCCGCATGCGGTGCAGGGTCCGTTGTGCAATCCTCGCATCCCCACAATGGCGCTGTGCGGCGCAGGCCATTTCCTTCGCCCAGATCATGCATAAGAAAGTCGCTGAGCGGCATGTAAGTCTTGCCCTCAAACTCATAAGTCCGCGTCACATGGCATTGCGCGCAGCCCCGCGCTTCAAAACGGGCCAGCGCTTCATCGTCGACAAAGGGTATGGTTGGTTCCGGCGACCGCGCCTCAAAAACCGCTTCCAGCGTCGCAATGATGTCCGGCGCTGATAAATCGATGTCATGGGCAGCACCGGCGATCAGGGCAAAGTCTTCAAACCGAGCTGCGGCGAGTGACTGACCAAACTTTGCAGCCAGCGCGCCGTCCTTGCCGCTCACATAGCGCATCGCACCCGCAACGCCGTCGCCATCGAGATCATAGGCATCCTCAAACAGAAACTGCCATTCCTCCGGCAGCCCGGACAGCGCACGAATTCCGATGATGTCGAGAGGGCCATCCTCTTCGCTCACATGACAAGCCAGGCACTCGGTGACGGCGTCGGGGAGCAACTCACCCTCACTTCCGGCGCTCGCATGATGCGTGAAGAACGCCAGCACAGCGGTAGCAATTGGGCGTCGCAATCGCATTCAGGAAGCAAACAGGCCCGCTGCCCGGCGGAACTCAACGGCAAGCTCTTTGGCAGCCTGTTTGATCTCAGCGACTTCTGCACCTTCGACGTCGAGTGTTTCCACACCGCGTGTGTTCATCCGCATGGTGCGCAACAGGTTCCGTGAGCGCGCGTTGATGGCCTTGTCGATTTCTTGATTTGCAACACCAACATAGGGTTCAATATTTCGCCACAGCGACATCGCACCGACGATGCGCGCGGCGAGTTCTTCGCCGTCGCGGCCAAATTGCGTGAGCGTAAAGTCTTCTGCCCAGCTGGCTTCATCCAGATAATCCGCGATCAGAGAAAGCTGCTCTGACATCAGCACGGCATCGGCCTGCTCTTCGCGCTCGGTCAGTTCGGCGCGTGCTGCGACTGCTGCGCGATCAAGCTCTTCGGTGGCACGTGTGAAAGCGGCCAAAAGTGCCGCGCGCTCTGACTTGCAATCTGCTGCTTCGCATTGCGCATTGGTAGCAGCCACGGCCTCGGTCAACGCCGACGCATCGGCAACAGCGTCTGAACCGCCGTCGGCGGTATAAACCCAAAGCGCAGCGTTGTAGCGCTGCACCATGGTCTTCTGTGCAAAATTCGCCTGGCGGACGACGAGAGCGTAAGGCGCATCGCCCTTGGCCATCTCAACGACATTGCTGCCGACCACCCGGCCCGCGCGAATGCCAGCGGCCGCGAGTTCCCAATTGGCAAGCACCGCTTCCTTCGCGCTCATCGTTGGATCGTAGTTTGCGACACCCGCCTTGGGCGCGGCAACAGTTGCGTCTTGCGCAACCGAAATGGAGGTTGAGGCTGCCAACATGGCTGCGGCAAGGACGGCGAATTTCTTCATGGCGGACTCCCGATCGAATGAGACAATAGCATAGGTTGCGTGTCATTCGCATGACCATTCATAAACTTGACAAAAAAGGTCAGTTTTATATCGATGGCCGTCTAAGGCCACATCAGATCGGAGAAATTCATGTCACGCCCCCTCATTCTATCCGCTTTCGCGGCAGCATTACTCGCAAGCACCGCGGCCCATGCGGAGACCGCCCGCGATGTCATCAACGGCTACGCAGATCTGGCTTTGGCCAAGTATTCAGATAGCCTCTCGACCGCCATGGCGCTCGACGCTGCGCTGGATGCATTCGTCGCCGATCCGAGCGCTGAAACCCATGCGGCGGCGAAGACCGCATGGCTCGATGCGCGGGTGCCTTACCAACAGACTGAGGCGTATCGCTTCGGCAACGCAGTCGTCGATGAGTGGGAAGGCAAGGTCAACGCTTGGCCGCTCGATGAAGGCCTGATCGATTATGTGGATACCGCATTCTACGGTGAAGACAGCGAGGAAAACGGCTTTTTCCGCGCCAACATCGTGGCCAATGCGAGCCTCCAGGTCGGTGGCCAAACACTGGAAGCATCGGAGATCACGCCAGAACTTCTGCAGGAATTGCATGAGATCGATGGTGTCGAAGCCAATGTCGCGACCGGCTATCACGCCATCGAGTTCCTGCTTTGGGGCCAAGATTTGAATGGGAACGGCCCAGGCGCTGGCGCACGCGTTTACACCGATTTCGACATCGACAATTGTACCGGCGGAAATTGTGATCGTCGCGCGCAATACCTCACTGCGGCATCCGATTTGCTGATCACCGATTTGAAAGAAATCGTGGCCGCTTGGGATGAAGGCGGCGCAGCGCGTCTCGACCTCGAAGGCAAGTCTGATTCACAGGGCATCGCAGCAATCCTCACCGGCCTCGGCTCACTCAGCTATGGCGAATTGGCGGGCGAACGCATGAAGCTTGGCCTCATCCTCCACGACCCGGAAGAAGAGCACGATTGCTTCGCCGACAACACGCACAACTCCCATTTCTACGACGCCCTCGGCATCCAGAATGTCTATCTCGGTCGCTATGTCGCATCCGACGGAACGGTCACTGAGGTGCCATCGCTGGCGGGCCTTGCCAAAGGTGCAAACGCCGACCTGGACGCGCAGATGGCAGCGGATCTGGAAGCGACCATGGCCGCCATGCAGGTGATGAAAGACCGCGCTGATAACGGCATTGAATCCTATGACCAGATGATTGGCTTCGGCAATGATGAGGGTAACGCGGTGGTTCAGGCCGCCATTGATGCGCTTGTTGCTCAAACCCGATCCATCGAAGCGCTCGTCGCCGCATTGAACGCCGATGAGATCAGCGTGGAAGGCTCCGACAGCCTCGATAATCCGGGCGCAGTTTTCCAATAAGAACGCTTGTACCACGCCGCGCAAAACCGCAAAGGTCCTCGCTATGACGATGTCGAAACACATCAATTATCGAGCACTTGCTCTCAGCGTTTGCGCGGCGCTGGTCACGTCCTCGGCGGCCGCAGAAACCGCCGCTGAGCGCAAGGCGCGTATCCTCGCGCCGACCACAGACTTTTCCAAACCAGAGCAATTTGAAGCGCTTCAAGGTGGCTCTGGCACCAACACCGAACGCTTCGACGCCAATGCGTTCTCACTACCATCGGGTGCGCTGACCTTTGAGGAACGCGCCGATTTCTTCATAGGCAATGGCGTCTTTGACCGCCCCTGGGTGCCGGCACCATCGTCAACCATCGCGTCCGATGGCCTCGGCCCGCTCTTCAATGCACGGTCCTGCCAAGGCTGCCACATCAAGGATGGACGGGGCCATCCGCCGATGCCCGGCGACACGAACATGGTGTCGATGTTGTTCGGCCTAAGCGACGCCGCCGGTGAACCCGATCCGGTCTACGGCAACCAGTTTCAGGATCAGGCGGTGGTCGGGTTTGAGAGCGAAGGCCGCATCAAAGTCAGCTATGAGCCTGAACCGTTCACCTATCCGGATGGAACGGTCGTGACGCTGCGAAAGCCGGTTTATGAAACTGATACGCCGCTCAGCGAAGGCGTTTCGCTTAATCCGCGGATTGCGCCGCCGATGATCGGCCTAGGCTTGATTGAGGCGATCCCGGCAGATGCCATCGCGGCAAATGCGGACCCAGATGACATCGACGGCGACGGCGTGTCCGGCCGCCTTCCCATGGTCGATGGTGAGTTGGGACGCTTCGGCTGGAAAGCGATGGCGCCGACACTGCTCGCCCAGACAAGCACTGCGTTTTCGAACGATATGGGCCTATCCACGCGTGTGCGGCCGGCGGTGTGGGGTGACTGCACACAAGCGCAACCGACGTGCCGAGACACTGTGCACGGTGACCAATATGGTCGCCACGAGATCGCGGACCACTTGCTGGATTTGGTGGTCTTTTATTCGCAGCATCTGGCCGTTCCCGCGCGGCGTGATATCGCCGACAGTCAAGTTCTTCACGGCAAGGAACTCTTCTACGATGCAGGCTGCATTGCTTGCCACGTGCCCAAATTTGCCACTGACGCAAACGCCGATAAGCCACTGAGAAACCAATTGATTTGGCCCTACAGCGATTTTCTTTTGCACGATTTGGGCCACGGCCTCGCAGACGCAAACCCCAGCGGTGATCGACTGGGATCCGAGTGGCGCACGACGCCGCTTTGGGGCGTCGGCCTGACAGAGACTGTCAATGGCCACACGTTTTTCCTACACGACGGGCGGGCGCGTTCGCTGGAGGAGGCAATCCTGTGGCATGGCGGCGAAGCGCAAGCATCGCGCGATGCGTTTGCGGCGATGGCGGCTCAGGATCGCGCGCAATTGATCCGATTTTTGGAGAGCCTGTGATGCGGCGACTGGCATTGGTGTCGATGATAATGTGTGCGCCGATAAGCGCCGGTGCTGTCTCCACGCTGACGCCTGACGAGGCGCAAATCTTGCAGGAGGGGCTGATCAGGACCGCCGACGACTTCATCCTGCCAGCCTATGAGGCGCAGGCATTCGCGGCTACGACCATGACAGACTTGCTTGGTGCTTATTGCGATGGCGATGGTGAGGGCGACATCGAGGCGACGCGCGAAGCATACGCCGCAACGTTTCTTGCCTGGCAGCGTGCCAGTGTCATCCAATACGGACCCATCGCCGAGGCCGAAGGGCCGATGCGTGTGCAGCTTTGGCCAGACCCGAAAGGCTTTACGCGCCGCGCCGTTCGAAGCGCCTTGCGGGCCGAGGACCCGGCCCTTATCGAAGATGGTGGGCTGGACGGGCGAAGCATCGCTTTGACCGGACTTACGGCGCTGGAGCACCTGCTGTTCAGCGACCTTGAGCCAGACACTTATGCCTGCGATCTCGCGACAGCGATCTCGAAATTCCAGACCAATCTGGCGCAAGAACTGGTCTTGGAATGGCTTCCCGGAAGCGCGTTTCGCGATGACTTCGATACGGCTGCGAAAGGCAATGCGCGCTATGTAAATGTGGACACGGTGGTGCGCGAATTCCTGTCCGGTTCGGTGGTGTATGTGGATCGTCTGCGCAAGTTCAAGCTGCTTCGCGGCCTTGGCACTGAGCCCGGAGCGGCACGTATTGAGCGCATCGAAGCGCGCAAGAGTGACCTTGGACTACAGAGCATTGAAGTGAGCTTCCGGACGCTGCGCGATCTTTACGACACGCCATTTGGCCTCTTCGACGTCGCACCGGACATTGGCGGATCGACCGATTACTTCCTGCTCGGCGAAACGGCATCATCCATCGCTGACACATTGGCGGTCGAAACGCGTTCGTTGTCCGACGTCGTTTTGGAAGACGGGGCGCAGGCAGCCGAACTGCGGCGCTACGCGGACCTCGTGCTGTACCATGAGAGCTTCTTGAAAACCGGGTTCTTGGCGTCGATCGGTTTGAGCGCGGGGTTCACGTCGGCTGATGGAGACTAGACGCCAGTTTCTGCAAAAGCTCACCCTTGCGCTTGGCGTCATCGCCTGCAGCACGCGCGCCGCACTACCGGCTGCCGGTGCGCGCTATGTTGGCGTTGAGACGTCGGCAGAGACCGGCATGAGCAAGGCGTCCTTCTTTGCCGCGAGTGGCGAACGCACCAAAAGCGTCCAACTCGATTTTCGGGCCCATGGCTTTGCGCAGCATGCGCATCTGCAAATCGTTTTCCCGCGCCGTCCTGGCAATAGGTTTGCGGTGATCGATATGCGAACGCTCGAAATTCGCGCAGTCGTCACCGCACCGGAGGATCGCCATTTCTACGGCCATGGGGCTTTTACGGTCGATGGTCAGCATCTGCTGGTGACCGAGAACAATTTGGCGACACTGGGCGGAAGCATAGGCATTTATGAGGTTGGAGAAACCATCCGCCGCGTCGGCCAACGCGACCTACCAAGACCGGGGCCGCATGAACTGATCCGCGCGCGCGACAGTGACCGCTTTCTTGTAGCGCTCGGTGGGCTGGAGACGCATCCGGATTATGGGCGCACGCCGCTGAACCTCGACAGTTTCCGCAGTGAAATTGTGGTCTTCGACTTTGCGACCGGGACGATGGACGGGCTTGGCGTCTGGAACGGCTCAGAAGGTGTATCGCTCCGGCATCTGGCGGAGGATGATCAAGGGCGGGTCTATGTTGGTGGACAATCACAGGATCGCGCGGCTGTCGGCAACGCCAACGTGCTTTGGTGCGTTACTGGCGATGCAATTGAGGCTGTCGAAATCGGTGCAGACCTCGGCAGCTACGTGTCGTCCGTGGCCGCAAGCGGAAGCCAAGCGGTGGTGACCTCTAAACAAACCGGGCTCGTGGTCACTATCGACGGACACGATCTTGTCAGCGTTAGCGTCAGCGGGATTGACGGTGCATCCGCCGTCGGGCTGTCCGCAAATGTGCGCGCGGTGTCGGGCTTCAACACGCTGTGGATTAACGGCAAAAACGTTGCCGCCCTGACCGCACACGAATTCGACAATCACGGCGCGCTCATTGCGCTTGAATAATCAACTTTCCAGCGCCTGCTTCAAAGCCGGATAGAGCGCGAGATACTTCGCATAAACGGCTTCATAGTCCTGCATGGATTTCGGGTTCGGCTCGATGACACGACCGGGCTTCACCATCGCGGCTATGCCGTCATCGATGCTTGCAAAGTGCCCGGCCCCATGCGCCGCCAAGATCGCCGAGCCGAGTGACGGGCCATCGGTTGACGCTGGAATGCGAACCGGAACACCGGCGGTGTCGGCATGGATCTGCATGAACAGTTCCGAGTTGGTGGCCCCGCCGCCCGCAATCATTTCGGTGCTATTATAGCCACCCTTCTCGAACGTATCGAGGATCGCGCGGGTGCCCATCCCGATGCTCTCCATGATCGCGCGAAACACATGGTGCGGCTCATGCGCAAGTGTCAGCCCGGTAATCGCGCCGCGTGACAGCGCGTCCGTGTACGGGGTGCGATTGCCCTGAAAATGGTCCTGGATGACCAGCCCATCGGTACCGGGATTTAAGAGCGCAGCCCTTGCGTTCATCTCGTCAAAATCGAGCGTCCCGCCCACAAAGCGTTTCAGCCAATTGATGATCGACCCCGTAGACGTCTGACCGCCTTCGATGACGTAGCGGTCGGGATACACGATGTCTGCGTAAGCCCCCCACATGCCGTTGGCGTGAAACGGTTTTTCGGTGACGCCAAACTGCAAATGCGACGAACCGGTGATCAGGCAAAGCTGGCCCGGTTGTGCGACACCAAGACCGATCATGCCGATCAACGCATCCGCGCCCCCTTGGACGAGTTTTGTCTTCGGCGTGAGGCCAAGCGCTTGCGCGGCGTCGGCAGTCAGATTGGCGACAACTTCACCGGGCGCTGCGACGCGCGATGGCCATTTGTCCACCAGATCGCCAATGCCAAGCGCTTCGACCATGCTCGACGCCCAGCCGCCATCGCGGTTTGCGTAGTGCCAGCGTAGGCCAACATTGTTCAGAGAGGCGCAGTTTTCACCCGTTAGTCGAAGGGTCAGGTAATCCTGATATTCGCAAATAACCGCCGCCTTGTCGTAGATCTCCGGCTCGTTGCGTTTGATCCACAATGCCTTGGGGATCATCCACTCGGCAGACACGGGGCCATTGCCGTCACCGTTCAGCTTCAAGCGGTCATCGCCCGACTGGAGAACCAAGCCGGTTTCCTCGTCAGCGCGGACATCCATCCACATGATTGCGTTGCGCAATGGCCGGTGGTCTGCGTCGAGTGCCACGACCGTGCAACAGGTGGTGGCGTAAGTCATGGCCTCGATTTGATCGCCTGCGAGACCCGCCTGATCCAAACAGGCGCGTGTTGCCTTGCACAAACAGTCCCACCAGTCATCCGGTCTTTGCTCCGCGCGCGCACCGGCCGAAAACAGCGTCTCGTACGGCTCAGCGTGTGATGCGAGGCACACGCCATCCAGATCGTAAATGCGCGCACGCAGGCTCTCCGTCCCGCCATCGGCTGTGAGAAAATAGGCCATGCGTCATCCCTCTCATGAAGCGTTGGTCTCAGTTTGATTGGGTCAAAAGCCGTTCCACAAGCCCCGGCGAGTCCCAATGCGGCATGTGCCCGCCGCGCACGATGTGACATGCCACGTGGGGCGGCATGTTGAACACATGCTCTTTGGGGCAAATCACATCCGCCGCGCCAAAAATGGCTGTGACCGGAACGCGCGTCGCCAGTTCACGCACGGCGGCGAGCGTGTCAATGCGCTGCGCATCACCGCGCGCCATGGCGCTCGCCAGCGCTTTCAGGCGACCTTTGGCGAATTCATCGGCCATGGCGTTCAGCGCATCTGCGGGCAGCGCTGCTGCCTTGGGTCCCAAGAGGCGCATGAGATGTGCCAATTCGCCGGGCGTTGATGCATTGGCCATGCCTTCGATGAAGGTACCGTTGATATCATGGCCACATCCAGCAGGCGCGATCAGCGTCATGCGCGAGACCTTGCCTAACGCGCGCGGCTCCATCGCGGCCAGAGCACAGACGTGCGCACCGAGCGAGTGGCCGACCAGATGAACCGGCGCGCTGACCGCTTCAATCTCACCGACAAGCCACGACACCAGCGTATCGATATCCGGCGCGTCGGTCGCGTTGCGACCATGGCCCGGCATGTCGGACGCTGACGACACGAGGCCGCTGCGCTGCATGCCCGCACGCAAAGCCGTCCAATTGGTGGCCGCACCCGCAAAGCCATGCACGAACATGAAGTGCGCCGATGCCGCGGCGCTGGCAGGCGCCATGAAGCCAGTGGTGCCCGACCCGATAACGGCTTCCACATCGCGCGCCTCGATGCGCCCTCGTCGCCCTGTGCCAATGAGTGTTTTCAAGTCGATGCCGTTTCGTTTCGCGACGCGACGGGCAAGTGGCGTCGCGCGCAGAACTTCTGGCGGCGAAGTTGGCGGTACAGGCGCAGGCGCGATGATTTTTGGAACTTCCGCCTCGGGCGCAGCTTCCGGCTTTGCGGGCTCTTCATCCTTTGCGGCTTCGCCGATCCCGTCCCATGCGTCGTTAGTTGCGATGACCGCAATCGGTGCGCCAACGGAGACCACATCGCCCGGCCCCACCAGCGTTTCTACAAGGGCGCCATTGCCGAGCGCGGGATACTCAACCAGCGTCTTGTCGGTTTCCAATTCCAGCAGCGCATCGCCGCGCTTGAACGGCTCGCCCGGTTTCACCAGCCAGTTCGCAATCGTGCCCTCATCCATGGTCTCGCCAAGGCGGGGCATGGGCAGTTTGATCTGCGAAAGTGTGGTCATGCCCGCATCATCCGCGCGGCATCGATGATGAGTTCGGGCGTTGGAACGGAGTTCTTCTCCAGAAGAGGTGAGACCGAAATCGGGATATCCTCACCCGCGACGCGGATGACCGGGTCCTCCAAAAAGTCGAAGCATTCCTCGGTGATACGTGCGGCCAATTCCGCAGCGACGCCAGATGTCATCACGCCCTCAGAGACGACCATGGCGCGACCGGCCCGCTCTACCAGCGGGCGGATGGTGTCGAAGTCGAGCGGGTTCAGCGTGCGCAGATCAACGAC
>JBCBHR010000003.1:10389-14577 GCA_038525365.1 Pseudomonadota bacterium
AACGACGGCGGCTTCAAGGCCATCATTGGCCAATTCGTCTGCGGCGGCGAGCGCGTAGTGCACCTGACGTGAATAGCTGACGATAACGAGATCATCGCCTTCGCGCAGCACCGATGACTGTCCCCACGCGGCGGGTGGTGCATCGGTGTCGAGTTCGCCCTTCATGGTATAAAGGCCCTTGTGTTCGATGAACACGACCGGGTCGGGTTGGCGCAGCGCCTGGCGCAGCAGGTGATAGGCATCAGCCACGGTCGCAGGCATGGCAAGCCGCAGACCCGGCGTGTGCATGATGTAGCCTTCGAGGCTTTGGCTGTGCTGAGCACCTGCCGAACGTCCCGTTCCACCTTGGGTGCGCAACACCATCGGAACACCGATCTGCCCGCCAAACATGTAGCGGATTTTGGCAGCCTGGTTGGCCAATTGATCCATCGTCATGCCGATGAAGTCGACATACATTAGCTCGGCGACCGGTCTCAATCCGGTCATTGCGGCACCCACCGCCGTGCCAACGATGGCTGCCTCGGAGATCGGCGTGTCGATCACGCGCTCTTCGCCAAACTCGTCGATCATGCCTTTGGTCACGCCATAGGCGCCGCCATATCGGCCAACCTCTTCACCCATGATTATGACGTCGTCATCGTCGCGCATGGCTTCGGTGAGCGCCAGTTTCAGCGCGTCGCGGTATGTGGTTTCCATCTTCGCCATCGCCTTTACTCCCGCGCCAGCACACGCTCAAGCCGCGCACGTACCGGTTCGGGTTCGGGCTGCGTGGGGTCGTAAACATCGCGAAACATTGCGCTCATCTGAGGTTCATCACCAGCGACGGCGAAGTCCATTGTTGCGTCCATCTCCTTGTCAATCTCGGCATCAATTGCGTCGAGTTCGGCCTCGGACATGAACCCATTTGCGATCAGCTTGTCGCGCGCGACGGCGACCGGGTCCTTTTTGCGGCCCTCGGCCTCCTCCGCGTCGTCACGGTAAGGCGACTTGTCTTTGCGGGCGTGGCCGAAGAAGCGGTAGCAATCGATGGCGAGAAATGCCGGCTTGGATTGGCGTGCACCGGCGATCAGCTCTGAGGCCGCATCGGCCACATCTTCGACATCCAACCCGTCAACGGTTTTGGCCTCCAGTCCAAATGCCAAAGCCCGCTCATGCAAATTCGGATTGGCCGTTGCCTGATCAATCCGTGTGCCCATGCCGTACTGGTTGTTGATGCACACAAACACGACTGGCAGCCTCCAGAGCGCGGCCATGTTCATGCTCTCATAAAGAATGCCCTGCCCCGTTGCGCCATCGCCGAAGAAAGCAAGCGAAACGGCGTCCTGCTTCTTGTTTCTGGCGGCCAGCCCGGCGCCGACAACAGCAGGTATACCGCCGCCCACAATCGCATTTGCGCCAAGATGCCCAAGGCCCATGTCAGCGATATGCATAGAGCCGCCCTTGCCGCCGCAATAGCCGCTTTCCTTGCCCGCAATCTCGGCCATCATCTGATTGGGATCAGCGCCGCGCGCGAGGAAAATCCCATGGCCGCGGTGGTGCGTTGTGAATGTGTCGCCGTCACGCATGTTCGCGCACACGCCGACAGCCGCGCTCTCCTCTCCTATTGAAAGGTGCAGCATTGAGCCTGCGGATTGGCCCCGCACGAACAACTCACCGACGCGCTCCTCAAAAGTGCGCACGCGGCGCATCTGGCTGTAGAGATCGGCAAGCAGCGAGTTCTTCTTGGCCTTCGGGTTCTTCATGTCCATCAAATCAGTCCGTATTGCTTGGCCTTGTTGCGCAGGAAAGGCAGGCCGTTTTCCATGACTTCGGCTTCGCCCGACGCGACCGGTCGCCAGACCGACAAGCCGAACGCAATCTCCGGCGGCATGTTAATGAAGCTCTCCATCGCCAAGCCGCCCTTGAAGCCGACTGCGCGCAAAGCGGAGAAAATCTCGTCCCACGCGATGCATCCCGCACCCGGCGTCCCGCGGTCCGACTCTGACAAGTGGATGTACTTCAGATGCTCGCGCGCATCGATGATGCCTTGCGCCACACCCTTTTCCTCGATGTTCATGTGATATGTGTCGAGGTGCACGAACATGTTGTCAGCGCCGACGCGCTCGATCATGTCCACCGCCTGCCAGCCCGTATTGAGCAGATGTGTTTCGTAGCGGTTCACCGGCTCAATACCCAAGAGCAGGCCAAGCGATTTTGCGTGTTTCGCAGCCCGGGTGAGCGCGTCAGCCACGTTGTCGAGTTCGGCCTGTGTCGGCGGGTTGCCTGAGCGCTCGCCGATCCCGCCATAGATGACGCCCGACAAAGCTTCGCAGCCCATTGCCGCGCATTTATCGAGTGCCCCGTGCAGGAACGCAACGGCACCGTCCGGGTTCTTTGATGCCCAAACCTCTTCCGGCAAGCCAAGCGAGCACACAGCGCGCATGTTGTGTGCTTCCAGCGTCTTGCGGCTGTGCTCGGCGTCCACCATCGGTGGGTCGAGCAGCGCGATCTCGAGAAAATCCATGCCGTAGCGGGCCGCGTTTGCGACCGCTTTTTCGCAGCCTGCGTGGTCCCATGTCATGGTCCACATGCTGGTGTGTACGCCAAAGCCTTCCATCAGGTGCCTCTCTCCGCAAGACCCAACAAGGTATGTGCAAGCGCTTCATCGACCAGAAGCCGCTTGACGAAACCTGCCCGCAAAACCGCCATGGTGGCGGCTGCCTTTGAAGCGCCGCTCGCCAGTATGACCGTATCAACATTCGTCATCTCGTTTGACCGCACGCACGGCGTGCAGTGGTTCAATTCGATGTCGGCGACTTCACCATCGGCGGTGTAAAATACCCCGCAGCAGTCGCCCACCACCTTGGCGTCAACCAATTGTTGCAGCTGCGCCTTGGTAAAAATATCATCCTGAAAAAGGATCGCGCCGGGGCGGCATTCGCCGACGCTCATCATGGCGTGGTCGGCCTTGCGCGCCAGTGAAAGCGCGTCGCGCACCAACCGCTGTTCCATGACAGTTTGGCAAGCGTCGGCGCTGTCGGTCACGAACGGCGCGGGCATCAACATAGCGCGCCCGCCCGTTTCGGCGGCAAGACGCACACAGACGTCGCCGGGTGCCGTGTGTGTTGCATAGGACACCGATCCCATGATGGAAACAAAAGTGACATCCGGGTTCTTCACGCCCGACAGATTGTCCACCATAGCGGACAGCGTGCGGCCCCAACCGACGCCAATGGTAAGCTGTGACTGAGACGTGACGACACGTGCCAGATACCCTGCGGCCAGAATGCCAACGGCGCGTCGGCCATAGTCCGTATCGGCGTCCATCGGTATTGGCGCCACCTGTGCTTCTTGCAAATCGAAGGCTTGAGCCAGCCGGTCAGCCAAGGCCAGCGTGTGCGATGTCTTGTGTTCAACGGAGATGCGCACAAGGCCCTGTTCGCGCGCATCGGCGAGCATGCGCAGCACCTTGAAACGCGAAACGCCAAGCTTGTCGCTCACCTCCTGCTGGCTGAAATTGCCAACATAGTAGAGCCACGCCGCTTGGGCGATCTCATCGCTCGCATTTTTATGTGCGACGAGCATTGGATTGCGTTTCCTCCCGTGAAACCGCTTATCAAAGGGCTTGACCGCGACTTTCGACGATAGCTATACACATAGGTGCATGACCTGCACAAGTGTTGCAGCATGCACTGGCCGATCGTTCAGCAACCTGTTGCCGTTATCCGATTGCGCTATAATTCGTTTGAATTGCGGGTTGGGAGGTCTGCTCGCGTCAACTGACTTCCGCTGCGGCGGATCAAGGGAGGAACACCATGAAGAAGCGCATTACGCTGCTCGCTGCAGCCATGCTTGCCGGTACGGCTGCCATTGCGACAAACGCATCAGCCGACGGCCACTCAAAAGACATCGCAACCGTCGTAAAAATCGCCGGTATCCAGTGGTTTAACCGCATGGAAGAAGGCGTGAAGAAGTTTGCCGATGAAAACAGCATGAACGCCTTTCAGGTGGGTCCCGCTCAGGCTGATCCGCAGCAGCAGGTCGCTCTCATCGAAGACATGATCGCGCAAGGTGTCGATGCGCTTGCCGTCGTTCCAATGTCGCCGGAAGCGCTTGAGCCAGTGCTGGCCCGTGCGATGGAGCAAGGCATCGCCGTTATCACACACGAAGCTGCATCGCAGCAGAACACCAATTATGACATCGAAGCTT
>JBCBHR010000003.1:14587-16651 GCA_038525365.1 Pseudomonadota bacterium
GTGAACGAAGACTTCGGTGCCAACCTCATGGAGCAGATGGCCACATGCATGGGTGGCGAAGGCGAATATGCGGTCTTCGTTGGCTCGCTGACGTCACAGACGCACAACCAGTGGGTTGATGGCGCGATTGCGTATCAAGAAGCCAACTACCCGAACATGACGCTCGTTGGCGACAAAAACGAGACGTTCGATGACGCCGAAAACGCTTACACCAAGGCACAGGAAGTTCTGCGCGCATTCCCCAACATCAAAGGCATGCAGGGGTCTGCATCCACCGATGTCGCAGGCATCGGCCGTGCGATTGAAGAGCGTGGTATGGAAGATGGCACATGTGTCTTTGGCACCTCGCTTCCTTCCATTGCAGGCCAGTACATCGAGACCGGCGCTGTGGACGGCATCGGCTTCTGGGATCCGGCTGTGGCTGGCGAAGCCATGAACAAACTGGCGGTCATGGTCATGAATGGCGACGAGGTCACCGACGGCATGGACCTCGGCCTGCCAGGCTATGAAGAGGTTCGCCTCGACGGCAAGGTCATCTACGGCAAAGCTTGGGTGAACGTCAGCGCCGACAACATGGCAGACTTCCCGTTCTGATCAGTTGAGCGGAAGGGCAGCCTCACCGGCTGCCCTTTCTTTTATTCGTTAAATCATTTTCCGAGAGGCTTGGCGTCCGCCATGGCCACTTCCGACGCGACACAGTTCATCGATTTGCGCGCGATCACCAAGCGTTACGCCGGTGTGACCGCGTTGGACGGCGTCGACTTTTCCGTCGCGCCCGGCGAAGCCGTGTGTCTGGCAGGTGAGAATGGGTCCGGTAAGTCCACTCTTATCAAGATCATTTCAGGCGTGGAGCATCAGACCGAAGGCGCCATCAATATTGGCGGCGCGGCCATTCCTCATAACAACCCCCGCATCGCCGCCGCCAATGGCGTGATGGTGATCTTTCAGGATTTCTCTCTTTTTCCAAATCTGACCGTTTACGAAAACATCGCCTATCCGACACAGATGAACGCCGACAAGCGCTTCTTTGACCGTGCAGCGGCGCGCGCGCTTTCGACGGAAGTGCTAGAGCGAATTGGTGTTTCGGTTGATCTCGACATGCGTGTTGAGCAGCTGCCCGTCGCACAAAAACAGTTGGTCGCAATTTCCCGCGCATTGGCGTCAAACGCAAAGCTCATCATCATGGACGAGCCGACGACGGCGCTGACGGAAAAGGAAGTTCAGCGGCTCCTCGGCATTATCCGCAAACTCAAAGACGACGGCGTCGCTGTGATCTTTGTGAGCCACAAACTGGCCGAAGTGCTGGAAGTCAGCGAAAAGGTTGTAGTGCTGCGCAACGGTAAGAAAGTTGCCGAAGGCCCGGCTAGCGAATTCGACACCAAGTCGCTCACATTTCACATGACCGGACGCGATGTGCCGGAGACGGCACCGGACGCGATGTCTCCAAGTGCACAGACCCTGATGAGCGTCTCTGGCTTGAGCAAGCAGGGTGTGTTTTCCGATATTGGATTTGAGCTGAAAGCTGGCGAGATATTGGGGATCACCGGCTTGCTTGGGAGCGGGAGAACGTCTTTGGCGAAGGCACTTTTTGGCCTCGTCAAACCCGATGTCGGCCAGGTCGCCGTTGACAATACGCCTGTCCCACTTGGCGATCCGATTGCGGCGTCGCAGGCGCGGATTGGCTATGTGCCCGAAGATCGCCTGACGGAAGGCCTTTTTCTGACGCAGTCCATCATGCGCAATGTGGCGATCGGCCGTCTCGATGAACACGCCAAGGGCAGCTTTCTCGACCTTCGCGGACTGCTTGATGAAGCCTCCGATTGGATCAAACGGCTCAAGGTGAAAGCGCCAGACATTCAAGCGCCGGTGCAATCACTGTCAGGCGGCAACCAGCAGCGTGTCGCGCTGGCCCGGTGGCTGTCGCGCGCGCCACGTGTGCTGATCCTCAATGGTCCAAGCGTCGGCGTCGACGTGGGCTCAAAGGCGGACATCCATGATATCATCCGCGACCTCGCCAAGAACGGGATCGGCATCATCGTCATCTCAGATGACCTACCGGAGTTG
>JBCBHR010000004.1:0-15602 GCA_038525365.1 Pseudomonadota bacterium
TTGGGGATGGCGTCGGCGCGAGCTATGCCAATCCCGATGGGCTCGCCACCGGCCAAACACCGTCCGACGTGTTGGACAACGAAGTTGGCGATGCGACGGAAGTTGCCTATCGTGAAGTCGACCTCCTGCCGCTCATCGACTTGAACAGCGTAGCGACGCCAACCGACACGAATGTCGATTTCTCGGTACTCTACACTGAAGGTCAGCCGCTTTTAGCCGTCGTCAACACGACCGCCGGAAGCTCTGATCAGGGCAATGCAGATCTGTCGCGCCTGCTGATCCAAACGACACCAAGCGAGATCGTTGACGGAAACAACGAAATCGTCGCGATTGGGGGCGTGGAGTTTGGCCTGGCCACCACGCCAGCGACACCGGCAACGATCACGCTCAGTTCGGGTGCGCGTGTCGATGTGGCCTACAACGCCACCACCGGCCTGTTCCAAATTGCAGAGACGCCCGATGTCGGATCGGACGGCGTGATCACGCAAGCCGACATGGATGAAATCATCCAAAGTGTCTCGTATCGCCATGCGTCCAACGCCCCGACGGCCGGGGACCGAGATCTCGTCTTCACGCTTGAAGACGTCGCAGGCAACACATCCGATCCGGCAACGACCACGATCACCGTTCAAAGCACCTTGTCACCACCCTTGATTGTACCCGATCCCGACGGCAGCAACACGGAAGGCGGAAAGTTCGTCAACACATTTACCGAGAATGGGGCGCCGGTATCGATTGTTGATACCGATGCGGTTGTCGTCGATGTGGACTCAGAGGTCATCGGGACGGCCATGATTGTCCTTACCAACGCCAAACCTGGCGATGTGCTGCAGGTTTCGATACCGTCCGGCACCGGTGTTTCCGCCAATCCCATCGAAGTGGACACTGTCGCGGGGACGATCACGCTTGAGCTGACTTCATCGACCGCCGAACTCGCCGACATGGCGGCAGCAATCCGCTCGATCACTTTAGTCAACACGACCGAAGATCCTGATCCGGAGCAGCGTCAACTGACCATCACACTGACAGATGACACGGGTACGCAGGGCGCGCCTGTCACGGTGTGTATTTCGGTTATTCCAGTCAACGATGCGCCCGTCATTGATCTTGATGATGATGATAGCGCTGGCGCGACAAACGACGACTATCAGGGCACCTACACCGAAAACACGCCAGCCGTACCGATTGTCGATATCGGTGATGTGCTCGCTGTTGATCTCGATGACACCGACTTCCAGTCTGCGACCGTGACGCTGACCAACGCGGAAGCCGAAGATGTGATCACCATTGATCCGGGCTACATCGCGCCAGCTGGATTGACGGTTGCCGTCAACAACAACGTCGTCAACATCTCTGGGCCTGCGACAATTGCCGAATACATCGAAGCGCTTGAAGCAGTCCGCTTTGAGGCGACGGGCGAGAACCCGACCGCCGGTGACCGCATCTTCTCAGTTGTCGTCAATGATGGTGAGGACAACTCCAACACGGCGACTTCGACGATTACGGTCGAGCCGGAAAACGATGCACCGATCCCGATTGATCCGGACGGTGACCCGCTGACACCTGCGGACGCGATGCCGCCACAGCAGGGCGCAGATGGCGGCACACTGACGCCATTCGATGTCACGCCGTTCTTCAACGATGTCGACAACACAACGCCTGAACTGACGTTCACACTGGGCGCTGGCACCCCGCCGTGGATCACAATCAATGGCAATGGCGAGATTGTATCCAACGGGCCAATCCCCGCAGACGCGAGCCAAAATCCGCCTGCAAATGGGTTGGCCGAGGGCGAATACGAAATCACAGTCATCGCCACCGATCCGGAAGGCGAGACCGCCGAAACGACCGTCATCTACGCCATCGACAACCCACCGCCGGTGGCCGTCGACGACACTTTCAACACAACCCAAGACGCACCACCGCTGACCGGCAATGTCTTCGGCACAAATCCGTTGACCCAAGACAGCGACCCCGACGGTGACAACTTCCTCGTCACCGCCGTTGATGGTGTCGCTTCAGATGTCGGTGCGCTTGTGGTTGGCACGGACGAAAACGGCGACGATGGTGGTCTTTTCACCATCCTCGACGATGGTTCGCTGCTGTTTGATGACAATGGAGATTTTGATGATCTCTCGCCGGGTGAAACGCGCAGCACGTCTGTCACATACACGATCACCGACGATGACGGCGCTTCAAGCACCGCGACGGTCACGATCAATGTCGGCGGCGGCAATGACGATCCCAATGTTGTGCCTGACGGGCAAATCCCGGATCAGGCAAGCCTCGACAACGACACGATCACCCCGATTGCTGTCGAGGCAGGCTTCGAGGACCCGGATGTCAGCCAGACGCTGATTTACACCGTGACCGGCCTGCCGACTGGACTTTCGTTCAATCCGACCACAAACGAGATTGAGGGCCAGATCGACAATTCCGCATCGCAAACGGGTACGGTTGGCACGCCGACCGACGGCGTTTACGAGGTGACCGTCACCGCCGACGACCAGAACGGCGGGACGGCATCCTACACCTTTGAATACACGGTCACAAACCCGGCGCCGACAGCTGCCGATGACACAGCGACCATTGGCGAGGACGACGCGAACGTCACCTTCAATGCCATCACCGGCGCTGGAACTGATGTTGACCCTGACGGCGACGATCTGAATGTAACCCGTGTCCTCACAAGCGATGTTGAGGGTGACTTGGCCGGTGCAAATGACGGCGACGGTGTCGGTACCGCCGTTCCGGGCACCAACGGCGGTACATTTACTGTGCAGCCTGATGGCTCGGTGACGTTTGAGCCCGGCGATGACTTCCAGTCGCTCGACGACACAGAAAGCGCCACAACGTCCGTCGTCTATCAGATTGACGATGGCGAGGGTGGAACCGACACAGCCGTGATGACGGTGACCGTTGACGGTGCCAATGATGCGCCGGTGCCTTTCGATCCGGATACGCCAAACGATCCGAACAATCCGCCGGATCCCGACAACTACATTCCGGGTCAGACCGGAACCGACGGTCAGGACATCCCGGACTATGATGTTTCCGATTTCTTCGATGATCCGGACACGAACGACCAGGACGAGTTGGAATTCTCAATCGCCAATCCCGGCGACCTGCCGCCTTGGATTACCATCACGCCGGAAGGTGTCATTCAGACCAACAACGTACCGTCTGACGCGTCTCAGGGCGGGCCCAACGGTGATGGGAACTATCCAATTGAAGTCGAGGTTTCCGATGGCGACGAGACCTTCACAACAACCGTCAACTACTCCTTCGGGAACCTGCCGCCCGAGGCTGTCAACGACGACTACACACTGGATGAAGATACCGCACTGATCATTGATGTGCTCAACGGTATTCTGGACAATGACAGTGATGCCGACGGCGATCCTCTGACGATCACGCAAGTCAATGGACAGACGTTCAATGACGGTCAGCAGGTTACGCTCGCGTCCGGCGCGCTGGTCACGGTCAATGATGATGGTTCCTTCACCTATGATCCAAACGGTCAGTTTGAGAGCTTGGGCCCGAACGACACCGGCACTGACAGTTTCACCTATGAGATCACAGATGGTGAGGGTCTGACGTCGAGCGCAACAGTCTCGTTCGACATCACAGGTGTGAATGATGATCCTGTCGCCACCAACAATGACCGCACAATCGGCGCTGCGTCCACGACCCCGCTGAACGGCAATATGGTCACAGCTGATGAATCACTGGCGGGCAATCCCGCCAACGGCATCGACAGTGATGTCGAAGGTTCGACGCTTCTGGTGAGTGAGGTGTCCGGCAACGGAAGCACCGTGCCGAACGGCCAAGCGGTGAACACGATTACAGGTCAGTACGGCACGCTCGAATGGGGTGAGGACGGCGGCTACGATTACATCCTCGACACCGCAAATCCGGACGTGACCGCCCTCAATGATGGCGAGACGCTTGATGAGATCTTTGACTACACAATCGATGATGGGGATGGCGGCTCGGCCACGGCAACACTGACCATCACCGTCATCGGCGGTAACGACAATCCGATCCCTGTGGACCCGGATACACCAAACGATCCAAACAATCCGCCTGATCCAGACAACTACATACCGCAACAGACCGGAACAGATGGCACACCGATCACGCCGATCGATCTGACACCATTTTTCGATGATCCGGACGACGGCGACACGGTCACGCTGACCATTGATCCGAATGATCTTCCGCCGGGCCTGACCTTCGACGGAACGGAAATCATAGGTACGCCGACATCAGACGCGTCGCAGGGTGGCGATCCAAACACTCCGGGCACGTATGTGATACCGGTCATAGCCTCCGATGAAAACGGAGGGACCTTCACGACCAACGTTACCTATGTGATCTCGAACCAAGACCCGGTTGCCGAGGATGATACAATTGGCAATGACGGTACGAACCCGTCTGTCGGGTCGGTCTTTGCAAACAATGGCAACGGCATCGACACAGATGACCCGGACGGAGACGAGATTACTGTCAGCCAAGTTGATGGTTCACCAAACAATGTCGGCGTGGACGTACCGGGCACAAATGGCGGTACGTTTAACATCGACGAACAGGGTAACCTGACTTTTGATCCTGGCGACGACTTCATCTCTGTGCCGCTCGGCCAGCAGGCAACAACCACCATCACGTATGCGATATCAGACGGACAGGGTGGGACTGATACGGCAACTGTGACCATCGTGGTTGATGGTGAGAATGAACCGCCGATCCCGGTCGATCCAGACACGCCAAACGATCCAAACAACCCACCGGATCCGGACAACTACATTCCGGAGCAGTCGGGTACGGATGGCTCTCCAATTACGCCGATCGATCTGACGCCGTTCTTCGACGATCCTGACGATGGCGATGTTGTAACGCTCACAATCACGCCGGGCGACTTACCGCCGGGTCTGAGCTTCGACGGCACAACTATCACCGGGACGCCGACATCAGATGCATCGCAAGGTGGCGATCCGAACAATCCGGGTACCTACACAATCCCGGTCACCGCGTCTGATGGCAATGGTGGGACCTTCACCACGAATGTCACCTATGTGATCGAAAACCAGGACCCGATTGCTCAGGATGATGTCATCAACATCGACGAGACATCGACTGGTGCCAATGGGTCGGTGTTCGACAACAACGGCAGTGGTATCGACACCGATGATCCTGACGGCGACCAGATTGTTGTGAGCCAAGTCGCAGGTTCGCCGACCAATGTTGGAGCGCCAGTCCCTGGTTCGAATGGTGGCACTTTCACCATCAATGAGGACGGCACCTACACCTTCGATCCCGGTACTGACTTCACCGGCCTTGGTGGCGATGACGAAGTCACCACAACCGTCGAATATGAGATCAGCGACGGCCAAGGCGGCACCGATATGGCGGTTGTGACCATTGTCGTCAACGGCGAAAATGAACCACCAATCCCGGTCGATCCTGACACGCCAAACGACCCGAACAATCCGCCTGATCCGGACAACTACATTCCGGAGCAGTCGGGCACGGATGGCTCGCCAGTTGATCCGCTTGATCTGACACCGTTCTTTGATGATCCGGATACAGGCGATGTGGTCACGCTGACGGTCGATCCAAACGACTTGCCGCCGGGCCTGACCTTCGACAATGGAACGATTTCCGGCACACCGACATCGGACGCATCCCAGGGTGGCGATCCAAACAGCCCGGGCACCTACACAATCCCGGTGACCGCATCTGATGGCAATGGCGGAACGTTCACCACAAACGTCACCTATGTGATCGAAAACCAGGATCCGATTGCCGAAGACGACACCATTCCCGTTGCTGAAAATGCGCCCGGCGTGGGCGGCTCTGTCTTCGACGACAACGGCAATGGCATTGACACCGACAATCCTGATGGCGACCCGATTGTCGTCAGCCAAGTCGGTGGTTCACCGACAAATGTCGGCCAACCGGTGCCAGGCAGCGATGGCGGCACATTCACCATCAACGAGGATGGTACATTCACCTTCGATCCGGGCGATGACTTCAACGATCTGACGACCGGAGAAGAGGTCACGACTACCGTTGAATATGAAATCTCGGACGGCCAAGGCGGCACGGACACTGCCATTGTGACCATCGTCGTCAATGGTGAGAACGGCCCCCCAATCCCGGTCGATCCGGACACGCCAAATGATCCGAACAATCCACCTGATCCCGACAATTATATTCCCGAGCAAATGGGAACGGATGGTTCGCCTGTCGATCCACTCGACCTGACGCCGTTCTTTGACGATCCCGATCCAAATGATACGATCACGCTGATTGTTGATCCGAACGACTTGCCGCCGGGCCTGACCTTTGATGATGGCACGATCTCCGGCACACCGACTTCGGATGCGTCGCAAGGTGGTGATCCGGGCAACCCTGGAACCTACACCATCCCGGTGACGGCCTCCGACGGCCAGGGTGGAACGTTTACCACCAACATCACCTATGTGATCGAAAACCAGGATCCGATTGCGCAGGATGATGATCTGCCGACCGTTGAAGGTGGGCCGACGCTCACAGGGTCCGTCTTTGTCAACAATGGCAACGGTGTCGACACTGACAATCCAGATGGCGATCCCATCATCGTCAGCCAAGTTGGCGGCTCGCCAGCCAATGTCGGTCAGCCGGTTTTCGGCAGCAATGGTGGCACATTCATCATCAACCCGGATGGCACCTACAGCTTCGATCCGGGCACTGCGTTTGATGACATCGGCTTGGGCGAGGTGGTCTCGACGACTGTCGCTTATGAGATCAGCGACGGACAAGGCGGCACCGATACGGCCATCGTGACGGTTGCGGTTGAAGGGCAAAACTCGCCGCCGGTCCCGGTCGATCCTGACACACCGAACGATCCGAACAACCCGCCTGATCCCGACAATTACATCCCGGTGCAGGATGGCGTTGATGGCTCACCGGTTGACCCGCTCGATCTGACACCGTTCTTCGATGATCCGGATCGCACGGACACGGTTACCATCTCCGTTGATCCGAGCGATCTCCCGCCCGGTTTGACGTTCGACGGTGACACGATCTCCGGTACACCTACGTCGGATGCTTCCCAGGGCGGTGATCCGGGTAACCCCGGAACCTACACCATCCCGGTCACGGTCACCGATGGAAACGGCGGTACGTTCACCACCAATGTCACCTATGTGATCGAAAACCAGCCGCCGATTGCGCAGGATGATGATCTGACGACGGGCGAGGACGGCCCCGCATTGACCGGCTCTGTCTTCGACGACAATGGCAATGGCATCGATACCGATGATCCCGATGGCGATGTCATCGTCATCAGCGAAGTCGATGGTTCGGACACCAATATCGGCCAGCCGGTTCCGGGCTCATCGGGTGGATCATTTGTGATCAATCCAGATGGCACCTACAGCTTCGATCCCGGAGATGACTTCAACGGCCTTGCGCCGGGCGAGCAGGCGACGACGACCGTCGAGTATCAGATTTCTGATGGTCAAGGCGGGACCGATACTGCACTGGTCTCGGTGGTCGTCACGGGCGTAAACGATGCGCCGGTACCGATTGATCCGGAAAATCCGGGCGATCCTGACAACCCGATCCCGGCAGATCCCGAGACCGTCGTTCCGCTTCAACCAATCGATGACGGCCAGGACTTCACGACGACGCCGCTCATCGATCTGGATAACTTCATCCAGGATCCCGATTTGTCGGACAATCCGGTGCTTGTTTACACAACACCAGACACCCTTCCGCCGGGCCTTACACTGAACCCGGATGGCACGGTCACCGGCTCGGTTGATCCAAGCGCGTCGCAAGGTGGGCCAAATGGCGATGGCCTTTATCCGCTGACTGTGTTGGTTGAGGACCCACATGGCGGGTCAACGACCATCGATCTGACGATTGATGTGTCCAACGTTCCGCCCATTGCGGTCGATGACATATCGTCAGGCACTGAAGATGATGTTCAGACCGGCAATGTACTGACCGATCCGATGACCGGTGACAGCGACGGACCGCCGGACAATGATCCTATCATCGTGACCGATATCGATGGCGAGCCAGTCAATGCCGGTGGCACCACGACTGTGACACTCACCACTGGCACGCTGGACATCGGAAGCGACGGCAGTTGGTCTTTCACGCCAAATGGCAATGCCAATGTGCTTGACGATGGTGATACACGCACCGAAACGGTGGAGTACACGATCTCTGACGGTGAAGGCGGCACGGACACGGCCGAACTGACGATCACGATCAATGGCGTCAATGATCCGGTCGTTGTGGTTGATCCTGATGACCCGACGACCGATCCGCAGGATCCGAGTTACACGCCGTCGGATCCGCCATCCATTCCACTCCAGGACCTGGTGCCGCCGCTCAACTTGACGGACGGTTCACCGATGACGCCTGTGGAACTGGGGCCGTTCTTTGGCGATGCCGAAGGTGATCCCGTGACGTTCAGCGCTGACGGACTGCCTGATGGCGTCACCATTGATCCTGACACAGGCGTTATCTCCGGCACACCCGCCAATGATGCTTCGGTTGACGGGCCATATGATGTCACCGTCACGGCGACTGACCCGCAGGGCAACACAGCCGACGTTCCGGTCACCATCAATGTGGTCAATCCACCGCCGGTGACGATTGCCGATCTGCCGGATCAAGAGAGCTACGTTCAAACGCCATTCGAGATACCGACGGCTCAGGCCTTCGATGATCCCGACAACGATGTCTTGACATACTCAGCCACCGGCCTGCCCGATGGCATGACGATTGATCCTGCAACGGGCATCATCTCCGGTGCACCGGCACCTGAAACGGTGACTGGCGGTCCAAATGGTGATGGGGTCTTCATCATCACGGTGACTGCGGATGACGGACAGGGTGGATCGACCATTGCGACCTTTATCCACCAAATCCTGCCGCTGCCATTCGTGGGCACCAGCGCCGATCCGCTGCCGGATGCCGTGGGTGATCCGGGCGGTGTCGGAGGGGATGGCGCGCCAACACCGCCAATTATCACCACGGCTGTCAATGAGATCGAGCTCCTTGGACCGGTCAACATCGGCTTGCCCACCGACACACGCATCATTGATGCCGCGGTCAATGGCTTCGGCGATATCGGACCGAACACCGAATTGGAGGGCCCGCACTTCATCGACGCGGTCGTTGAATACATGGCCCGCACCATCGATGCGTCCCGTGAAGGTTATGGCACCCATGGCGACAACACCCATCCGTGGCTTGGCGATGAAGCATACGTTCATGTGGCGTCGGGCCGTGATTGCGTGCTGATCCGCACCATGGTCTTTGAGGGTGAGGTCTACATCCAATTCCTCGATCGCTACGGCTCCAAACAGTTTGGCCAATTTGCCGGCTACACTGTCACAGGGCCGGATGGCAGCGGCTTGCCGACTTGGGCGCGTCAGGTGCGCAGTGACCTGATGATCATTGAGCGGCCAGCCGATGCGGAAATCATCAACCTTGATGTGCGCGTGAAGATGACACGGGGTGGGACGGCAATCGTGCCGATGTCGGTCGACATGGTGACCGGTGAAACGACCATCGGTGGCATCGCCACCGATAGCGATGAAACAGCCGGTCTCGGCTTTTCTGATCAGATCGCGTCCGCAAGTGATGAGCGAGACGCAAAGAACAACCAACTCTTGGCCGCACTGCGGTCACTCAACACCTAACGGAGCGGCTGGGGGACAAGACAATGACAATAGGCGCGACCAATACTACAACCAAGGATAGCAAAATGAAATTCGGTTCCATTATAGAGGGTGGTTCCGGACCACGTTCAAAGGCCAAAATCGCAGTGGCATCGGCTCTGATGGCGGTTTTCCTCGCGGGTTGCTCCGTGACGCCAACCCCTTTGACCGAGACAGAGCTCAGTGCGTCGGCCAACCTCAATCTGGAGACGTTGACGGTCGATCAAGAGCCGGTCGTAGCGTCCATCGATCTCTACGAGGCGATGGCGCGGGCGCTAAAATACAACCTCGATCACCGCGTTGAGATGATGCAGGTCGCATTGGCGCAGCGCAATCTGGGCCGGGCCAGCGCCAACATGTTGCCGCAACTTGTGGCAAATGCCGGGTATGCGGATCGCAACAACACGACGGCCAGTTTCTCGCAGACACTGGTGAGTGGAATTCGTTCCGCGGAGCCGTCGTTCTCAAGCGAACAGGCGACGCTATCAGGCGATCTGACGTTCTCCTGGCACATTCTCGACTTCGGTCTGTCCTATGTGCGCGCAAAGCAGGCGGCTGATCAGGCGCTGATTGCCGAGGAAACGAAGCGCAAGATCGTTAACCGCATCATTGAAGACGTGCGCACGGCATATTGGCGTGCCGTATCGGCCGATCGACTGCTGGAAGGGTTCCGGGCGCTGGAATCGCGGGTGGAGAAGGCGCAAGCCCAGACACGGCGCATTCAGCGATCTGGCCAAACGTCCAAACTGACGGCGCTGACATATGAGCGCGAGTTGGTGGACATCAAAAAAGAGATCCAGCGCCTCGACCGTGAACTCGTAACCGCCAAGGCGCAGTTGGCAGCGCTGATGAACGTAAAGCCCGGCACATCATTCGCGCTGGTGACACCGAAGCGCAGCGTTGGCGATGTGAGCGTCCCGATCCGTGGGGATGACGCAGTGCTTGAGGCGCTACGCAACCGCCCGGAAATGCGTGAAATTCTTTACAAGGCCCGGATCAACGAGGCCGAGTTTGATGCCGCCATTCTTGAAGTGCTGCCAAACCCTGGCGTCTTTGCCGGGCTCAATTTCGATACCAACGACTTCCTCGTCAACAGCAACTGGATCTCCTACGGCGCGCGCGCCTCATGGAACGCCATGCAAGTCTTCCAGTATCCGGCACGCAAGCGGGCCGTGGAAGCGGAGGGTGACTTGATCACCGCACAAATGCGCGCGCTCGCCATGGCGATTGCCACTCAGGTGCACATTTCACAGGCGCGCTACCGGCTATTGAAGAAGTCGGCCACCACGGCTGCGGAGTACTACAACATCCAGCGCGGCATCCTGAAACAAGTCCGCACGCGGGTGAACGCAGGCGCCGCAAGTGAACAGACGCTGATCCGCGAAGAAATGAACACGCTCGTCGCGTCGGTCGAGTTCGATGTTGCCTTTGCCGATCTGCAGAACGCGTTTGCGTCCGTCTACGCTTCACTTGGGGTTGATCCTCATGATGCCAACATTTCGACATCCATGTCCGTCGATGGCCTTGCATCTGCGCTACGGTCCACCTGGCAGAGCCGAGGTGATCAGTCGGGATAAGCCGGATTACGTTCGTCTTGTCGATGCTTGTCTTTTCAGCACCGAACAACTGTGCCATGAGGCGACAAACCTCATGGCACTTTTTTGCGGATAGACATCGCGACGATGAGCGGTATGGAAGAAACACTTCGGGAAACGCTCAAGCGCGGCAACGTGCATGATGTGGCGTTTCGCAAAAAGGTGTACGCGGCCGCCGCCAACGCCCTGCGCAAGTCTTTGGACAGCCAGGCCAATCTGACCGAGCAGGCGGTGCAACTGCAAAAGGATCGGCTCGCCGACGCAATCCGCAGTGTCGAAGTGGAGTTGCGCGACCAGCAGCCGATGCGCGTCGAAGTCGTCAAGAAAGCGTTCAATCGCGACGGCACCCCCGCAGCAACACCGGCGCCGACACCGACATCAGACACGATCCGGGCGGAGCCGCGTATTGAACCCAAGACGGGCGCAGATGTTGCACCACCAATTGCTGCTGATCGCAAAGCCGGCAAGGGCCGGATCAAACGCGGCACCTTTGCGCGGGGCTTTGGAACAATTGCGATTGCGGGACTGGCTTTGGTCGGCCTGCTGTGGGTCGTGTTTTCGGGCGCATTCACAAGTCAAGCGGACCGTGACACATCAGTCCCCAACCCGCCGCCATCAACATCGACGGACAACTTCCAGCCGCGTGACCCCGGCACATCGACCGCGCCCGCATTGCGCAGTGAGGCCGATGCGCAAAGCGATTGGATCACAGTCTTTACACCCAACGACCTTGGCGCGCTCACACTGACCGGCGGTGCAAGCGCTGATGCGGCTTCGGACCCGTTTGGTGACTATGTGCGCATGATCACGCCGCGCGGCGGTCAGGTCGGTGTTGACCTGCCGGTCGGCCCGTTGCGTGATCTCGCCGGTCAGCGCGTGCAGATCGAACTCACCGCAAAGTCCGATGAGTTGCGCCCAACCGAAATGTCGGTCACCTGTGATCTCGGCGGCGCGGTGCAGTGTCCGCGTGTCCGCTTCAACGTTGGTCAGGCCTCCGAAGCTTTTATTTTCCGCCTCGACTTGCGAGAAGCCAGCCGGATAGATCAAGCGGGCCGCCTGCTCGTGGATACCGACATCGCGGGCGGCGAAAAGGCAGTAAAGCTGCTCTCGGTTCGGGTGCGTGCCGAAGGCGACAGTTGAAGCGCCCGCGCGCATGTCAATCGTCGAGCAGGTCCATACCAGAACCGATGATCTTCTTGTCGCGTGACGTGATCAGGCTCTCGTCGCGTCCCGGATAATCCATCGCCCGCAGCACATGTTTGAACATCTCGATGCGCCCGCGCCGCTTGTCGTTGTAGCGGATCACGGTCCATGGGGCGTGTTTTGTGTGCGTCGCCTTGATCATCTGATCGCGCGCACGGGAGTATTCGTCCCACTTCGCCATGCCCTTGATGTCGATGCCGGACAGCTTCCAGAATTTGACCGATGAGTGCCGCCGATCATGAAAACGCTTGAGCTGCGTTTCCCGGCCAATGTTCAGCCAGAACTTCAAAAATATGATGCCCTCATCGACGATCATCTTTTCAAATCCCGGTACGTCATCGAGAAACTTTTCATGTTGCTTAGGCGTACAAAAGCCCATCACTGGTTCGACACCACCGCGATTGTACCAGGATCGATCAAACACCGTGATCTCTCCGTCAGTTGGGAAATGTGAGACGTAGCGCTGAAAGTACCATTGCCCGCGCTCGCGGTCGGATGGCTTTGGCAGCGCCACGACGCGCATGTGGCGCGGGTTGCAGAACTGGCTGAGCACCTTGATCGACCCACCTTTGCCCGCAGCGTCTCGTCCCTCAAAAACGATTACGACCCGCTTGCCGTGCTGCATGATGTCCTGCTGGGCGAGCACCAATTGTTCCTGCAACGCAAACAGTTCGTCGTTGTAGTCGTCGCGATCCAGCTTTTTGTCGTAGGGATAATCGCCCGCCGTCAGGTCGTGATCATCTACCCAATGCGGGAGATTAGGATGATTGATGTCGAAGATGTGGTGCTTGCCACGGCTGGTGATTTCCAAGGGTTCGGCTGACGGGTGATTTCTGATGCTGGACACGACTTTTCCCATTTTTTGTCATAACGTATTTGCAGGGGACAAATAACGCTAGGCACCGAAACCAATAATAACGTCCGACATCGTCGGTGCGGAGGAAGAAGCTTATGGTCGACGTGGTCGGCAACGGCGCAAAGGCGCGGCCACAAGAGGTCGCCATCGACGAGGGATTTTTCCCCGCCATACGCCGCCGCCTCGTGGCCACGCGGTATGTGTTGATTGCTGCGGTGGGCGTACTGCTCGTCCTAGCCGTTTCCGGACGCGTCGAGCTTCCTCTCGCGCTCGGCCTGTCCGCCCTCGTGGCTGCTGTTGCAGCACTCAGCCCAACGCGTACAGCGCTTGCCCGGCGCATGGCAATCGCAACCTCGAAACCAACCGTCAATTATGACGTCGTCAACGCTGTCCTTGATTCGCTGGCAGACCCGCTGATCATCCTCGATGAGCGGGGTCACGTCACCTTCGCAAACGACGCCGCCCACGAGACGGTCGGCAAATTGCCGATGGGCAAGTCGGCGCTTCTCCGTTTCCGCAGCCCGGAGCTGCAGGAAATCATTCAGGAAGCCTTGGCCGGCGCGAAGCCGCCGCCTGCCGACTTCCATGAGCGCGGTCCTAAAGAGCGCTTCTTCACGGTTTCAATTGTGGGCTTGCCGGAGCGCTCAGGCGCTGACTACCGGTATGCCCTTCATTTCGTGGATGCGAGCGAAGCCAGAGCCATGGAAAAGATGCGCTCGGCGTTCATCGCTAACGCATCCCATGAACTGCGCACACCACTTGCCTCACTGACCGGATATGTTGAGACGCTGGCCGGAGCCGCGCGCGATGATGAAGCAGCGCGCACGCGTTTTTTGCCGATCATGCTGGAGCAGACCGAGCGCATGTCTCGCTTGGTCAACGATCTTCTACATTTGAGCAAGTTCGAGACAGCCCGCGGCGTTGATGATTTCGGGGCCGTGGACTTGGCAGATGTGCTCGTCCATGTCGCCGATGCGCTCAAACCCATCGCCGAGAGCTATGGTATCGAAATTGACATGCAACTGGGTGACACGTCCGTAGCCCCTGCTCAGGTCAGCGGCGACCGCGAAGAACTGATCCAACTGTTTGAAAATTTGGTCGAAAACGCGCTGAAATATGCCGGTGACGGCAAATATGTGGGCATCACGGTAAAATCAGACAGGTTGGACGGCGTGCCCGTGTGGCGCGTGTCTGTGATCGATCGTGGGCCGGGCATTCCATCGGAACACCTGCCGCGACTGACGGAGCGGTTTTACCGGGTGAGTGTGGATGAAAGCCGCAACCGCCGCGGAACCGGACTTGGTCTCGCCATTGCCAAGCATGTGGTGACACGCCATGACGGTCGTCTGCAGATTCAGTCCAAGATCGGCAAGGGAACCACGTTCAGCGCGTTGTTACCTAAGCGCAAAAGCGTCGTGAGTGATTGATATTATCCAATTATTTCAATATTTTACAGTGTCACAAAACTGTTTTGATCCTGTCATAAAAGTCGCGCCCGGCGGCGCTATCACGCCGCCACGGCGTTGGCCGTTCGAGGAAGTCCGCACGGACAATTCAATCCAAACCCCGACGGGAGTATTCAAATGAAATCCATCAAGCTCGCAATGGTTGCGACAGTGGCTGCGACTGCGATGACGACGGTTGCTCACTCACGTGACCAAGTCCAAATTGCAGGCTCATCCACCGTTCTGCCTTACGCGAAAATCGTAGCAGAGAACTTCGGTGAAACGTTCCCGAACTTCAAAACACCGGTCGTTGAGTCCGGCGGTTCTTCTGCTGGCCTGAAAGAATTCTGCCGCGGCGTCGGCACTGAGTTCATCGACGTTGCAAACGCATCGCGCGCGATCCGCGAATCCGAAATCGCTGCATGTGCCGAGGCTGGCGTTTCGGAAATCCAAGAGATCCGCATCGGCTACGATGGCATCGTTTTCGCGACAGACATCGAAGGCCCTGACTTCGCTCTTGAGCCAATCGACATGTACAAAGGCCTCGCTACTCAGGTCGTCGTTGACGGCGCGCTCGTCGATAACCCGTACAAAACTTGGAATGAAGTAAACCCGAGCTTCCCTGAGTGGGAAATCGCGGCTTACATCCCAGGCGAAAAGCACGGCACTCGCGAAGTTTTCGAAGAGAAAGTTCTTCTCGTTGGCTGTGAAGCAGCAGGCGACCTGAAAGCGCGCATGGACGCTGGCATGGACGAAGACACTGCTGAAGAAGCTTGTT
>JBCBHR010000005.1:0-15083 GCA_038525365.1 Pseudomonadota bacterium
CGATCTCGATGCGGAACGAAACCGCATCTTCGCCGACGCCTTCTCGCGTGATCCGGAGTTCTTTGACTTCTATCGGTCTATGGCTGCCTACCAAAAGGCACTGGAAGACGGATCGACCACGCTTGTCCTGTCACCGGACAGCGAGTTCTTCCGCTACTTCCAAAACCCGAATGCGCGCACCGTGGCTCCCGCAGCCGGGCAGTAAGGCGGAGCGTGAAGAATTTTACCGGGGCGGTCTACGAGAGCAATGTCTGACTTCGTAACCGCCCTGGGCATCATGCTCGTTTTTGAAGGCATTATTTACGGTGCCTTCCCGCATCTCGCCCGTCAGATCGGGCAGTTTCTTTTGACAGCACCGGATGATGTTTTGCGCATTGGCGGCCTTGCCAGCGCGATTCTGGGCGTTGGGCTCGTGTGGCTGGTGCGCGGCTTGTGAGTGCAAACGCCGCAAACGACCTTGGCTCAACACTGCGTGAGGGGCGCTTCTCCATGCACTTGCCCATTGCCGGACGTGGACCTGCGCCATACTCTTTGCCAAAAGCTGGCGCACTGATGCGTCGGGAAACGTCAGGAACTGGGAGTTCGACCATGACGCAACGCCGATCCGGTCATCGCATGATGAGGCTCATGGGAGCCATTGCGCTCAGCGCGAGCGTCGCTCTTGGCGGCACCGTCGCCGCGATCGCTCCCGCGGGACCGGCTTACGCGCAAGATCAGAGCACTGGCCCGCGTTCCCTTGCCGACCTGTCCGAGCGCCTTTTGGAATCGGTGGTGAACATCTCGACGTCGCAGACGGTTTCCGGTGGTGAGCGCAATGTGCCTCGCCCGCGCTTGCCGGATGGCTCGCCGTTTCAGGAATTTTTCGACGAATTCTTTGACAACATGCCTGACGGCCCCGGCGGTCGCGGCGGCGGCAATCGTGACCGGCAGGTGCAATCGCTCGGCTCCGGCTTTGTCATCGATGCGGCGGAAGGCATCATCATCACCAACAACCACGTGATTGCCGACGCGGACGAAGTGGTGGCCAACTTCAACGACGGTTCGCGTCTTGATGCGGAAATCATCGGGCGTGATCCGAAGACCGATATCGCGGTGTTGAAGGTCAACCCGGACGACAAAGCGCTTGTTGAAGTGCCGTTTGGTAATTCTGAGACCACGCGTGTGGGAGAATGGGTGCTAGCCATTGGTAACCCATTCGGCCTTGGCGGTTCGGTTTCGGTCGGCATCGTGTCGGCGTTCGGGCGCGATATCAACGCAGGCCCCTATGACAACTTCATCCAGACGGACGCGGCGATAAACCGGGGCAATTCCGGCGGGCCGCTTTTCAATATGAGCGGAGAGGTCATTGGTATCAACACGGCCATCATTTCCCCGTCGGGCGGTTCCATCGGCATCGGCTTTTCCATTCCCGCAGACTTGGCGCAGGGCGTGATCCGCCAGTTGCGCGAATTCGGTGAGACACGACGCGGCTGGCTTGGCGTGCGCATTCAAGTGGTCACTGATGACATCGCAGAAAGCCTCGGCATGGACGAGGCGAGAGGCGCGCTCATTTCGGGCGTTGTCGAAGGCGGACCGGTCGATGATGGTTCCATCGAGTCGGGCGATGTCATCGTTCGCTTTGATGGCAAGGCAGTGGACGACACGCGCGAATTGCAGCGCATCGTCGCCGAAACCGACGTCGGTAAAACTGTAGATGTTATCGTTATTCGCGATGGCGAAGAGCAGGCCGTCGAGGTAACGCTTGGTCGCTTGGAAGACGGCGAACGCTTGATCGCAAGCGTTGATCCAGATGGCCAAAGCACCGACGACGAGGAAGACACGCCGTCCATCGGCTTGCTCGGCATGTCGCTGTCAATGCTTGATGAGCAGCAGCGTGAGGCCTTCGAGATCGCCGAAGACGCCGTTGAAGGTGGCGTGATTGTTACCGAGGTGGAGCCGGGCTCTGCGGCGGACAATAAGGGCGTTGTTGCCGGTGACGTTATTGTGGAGATCGCGCAGGAGACGATCGATGATCCCCAAGAGGTGATCAATGCGATTGAGAAGCTGCAGGAAGCCAACCGTCGCAACGCGCTGCTTATGATCGCCAGCAAGGACGGCTCACTACGTTTCGTGACCATCCGCATCGACTGATCGCCGACGCTTTTTTGATCTCGTCCGCTCAGCGCACGATTTCGTCTGCGGTGTAGCCCTGGATGTAGAGTAGCGCGGTCAGGTCGCCATGGTCGATCCTGATGTCGGATTGGGCAGCAACCGAGGGTTTGGCGTGTAGCGCAACTCCAGTGCCTGACGCCTGCAACATTCCGAGATCATTTGCGCCATCACCAACGGTGATCGCATCTTGTGGGCTTACGGCAAGTCGGGTGGTGATGTCGTTGAGAGCATCAACCTTGGCCTGTTTGCCCAATATCGGCTCACCGACCAAGCCGGTCAAAACGCCATTGGCGGCGAGAAGCGTGTTGGCACGGTGTTCTTGAAATCCAACAATCTCTGCGATGCGCCCCGTGAAGTCGGTGAAACCGCCCGACACCAGCGCACACCAAGCACCGTGTTTGCGCATCGTACGCACAACTTCCGGCCCGCCGGGCATCAGCGAAATGCGGTCGGCGATGACCTTGTCGATGACGGTGACCGGCAAGCCTTTCAAAAGCGCGACGCGCTCGCGCAGTGCCGCTTCGAACTCGATTTCCCCGTTCATCGCCCGCGCAGTGATGTCGGACACCTTGTCTTTCAAGCCAACTTCGGCGGCTAGTTCGTCGATGCATTCCTGCTGGATCATGGTGGAATCCATGTCGGCCAACAGGACCCGTTTGCGGCGGGTTTGATCGGTCCGTTGCACGGCGAGGTCGATGGCGGTGACATCGCTTTGCGTCAGGACGGCGGACACATCAGGCGCCGTGTCGGTTGCGAAATCAGCGGCAATACCTTTGGCAAGGACACGGCATTCACGCGCATCGAGCGCCGCTGACAGCCGCATGACCGTTGCATGATCGAGATTGGCCGCATCGGGGTTGGCGATTGCGGTGACGATGAAAGACATGGGCGGTGAAGGGTCCTATATGAGCGACGCGGCAGTGGTAGATGACGGAGAGCCGGACGAAAGATGGCAAAAGCGGTGGGGCAGGTGTGGTTGATAGCGGGGCCGACAGCGAGCGGCAAGTCGGCGCTGGCGCTTGAACTGGCGGGCCGCGAAGGCGCTATCATCATCAACACCGACAGCATGCAGGTCTATGATGGTTTGCGCATAATCACGGCGCGGCCGAATGCAGATGACATGGCGGCCGCCGATCACCGGCTATACGGCCATCTTGATCCTGCAGTTGCACACTCAACCGGGGCTTGGGCGCGCGAGATTGCGGCGTTGCTTGAACAATTGCGCCCGGAGCAGCCGCTCATTTTTGTCGGAGGGACTGGCCTTTATTTCAAGGCGCTGCTCGTGGGGCTGTCAAAGATGCCAGACATTGCGGACCGCGTGCGGGAACGATGGCGCTACCGTTTGGCAGAGGAGGGCGCGTCGCGGTTACACCGTATATTGCGTGCCCAAGACCCCGATATGGCGCTGCAGCTTCATCCGTCCGATGGTCAGCGGATCGTGCGCGCACTGGAGGTCATGGAGGTCTCCGGTCGATCGATCTCAACCTTTCAAGGACAGCGCCCGAACGCGGGACTGATCGGCGAGCGGCCACGATCCAAGATCGTGCTTACACCGGACCGCGATTGGCTGAAAGCGCGCATTCGTGACCGGTTTGAGCAGATGTTGTGCGGCGGTGGCCTGGAGGAGGTTGGCACCTTCCTAGAGCGTGGGCTTGATCCTTCGCTTCCGGCGATGAAGGCGATTGGCGTGGACGTTGGTCGGCAGGTGTTGGATGGACGGCTCACCATCGAAGAAGCGGTCGAACGTGGTGCCATCGAAACGCGCCAATATGCCAAGCGGCAAATGACATGGTTTCGCAATCAGTTCGACGATGACTGGAAATATTTTGCCGACGTTAGGGAAGCTTTTACAACTGTCTGATGCGCGGCATTTTCCATCTACCGTATACCGAAATGTAATGGGTAACGCGCTACAACCTGCCGTAAGGTAGTGACATGAAAATTTCGCGTCCAGAGATGTTTGTTGCAATGTTTGCCGCCGCGTTGTTCGCCAACGCGATACTAGCGGTATATTTGCGTTTTGTGGCGACGTCCGAGACTGCAAGTGTGTTGATCCAGACTTTGTCGTCGGCGATTGTTTTGATCAGTCTTGTTATTGGTGGGCTGGCCGCATTTTACATCTTCCCAACAGTTCGTCGCGTCACGCAAGAGCGTGTGATTTACGCTGAGAAAAGCGAAACCTACCGCAACGCGGCGCTGACCGACGCGCTGACGGGCTTGCAAAACCGACGCTATTTCGACGACACCTTGAACGAATATGCGCGTGAGTTTGGTGCGATTGGCAAAGCTCTCGGTGTTGTGATCATTGATCTCGATCACTTCAAGAACATCAACGACACCTATGGCCATGACAATGGCGACCTTGTCCTGCGGGCGGTTTCGATATGTCTGCAGCAGCAGGTGCGTGCCCATGACATTCTTGCGCGTATGGGCGGTGAAGAGTTTGCGATCGTTTTCCCCAATGTCGATGAGTATTCGCTCGGCCTTTTGGCGGAGCGCGTGCGCACGGCGATTGAGCAGATCCATTTGAGCCTTGATGGCGAGCGGGTGGACATCACCGCAAGTATTGGTGGTGCGCTTTGGAACTGTCATGAGCCGATGAATGCGCTGTTGAAGCGCGCTGACCAGCATCTGTACATCGCCAAGAACAATGGGCGTAACCAGGTGGTGATGTCACGGTTCACCGCAAAGCGCACGGCGCCTGTGAGCAACCGACGCAACCGCGCCGCCAGCGCTTAAGCGTCTGGTTTCCCAAACTGGCATTTCGATAGATGTGTTCTCCGTGATGATGCGGCACAAGGGGCCTGACCTCCGGGCAAACATCTGCACGTTCAGCCGAGGCGAGCGACGCTCAATTGCGCCGCTCCGGTCCGGTAGGCCCAATATCAGGTACGGAAACGGTTCAGCAGGTCGCGTGTTGATCTGCGGTCTTCAGACGTATCAACGCTGGGCGCAGGTGGCGCGGTGCGGGGCTGTGCCGCTTGCTGCTGGGCTGTTGCGAAGCGGCTCGTCGGTGCTGAAGGGGCTTGTGAAGGCGCACGATGTGCGGGCTCTGCGCCGCCGCCGTAGCCATGGCCTTGGGCCAGCGGCGAATCCTGACGGATGAGCTTTGACGTGCGCAACCGAGCGCCCGGCTGTTCCGGTGCTGGCTCCTCTAGCGGTGCCGGTTCAGGATGTGCGCTGTCCGGTGTTCCGCCCATGGCGAGATCACCTTCAATGTCGGTGCGCACCTTGGGCGCGCGAATGGTCTCGATGATGTCATAGAGCGTTTTTGGTCCGTCATCGGAGCTGGCATTTGCGCCTTCGAATTTGCCCGGCAGTTCGTGGGGCAGCGCTTCGCGGAAGATCATCCGCATCGGCGTCGAGACACCCTGACCAAACGCGACGGCTTCCCGGTTTGCCAGCGACGAGAGGAAGTTGATGTAGGAGCGTGATGCGCCCGAAATCGATTTGCGCATGATCTCTTGGTCTTCGTCATTGCCGAGGCGCATCGAGAAGATGGTCGAGCACTGCGAGAAAATCGTCGGATCCAACTCACTTGGGCGCTGCGTGACCAAACCGAGTGTCACGCCATATTTCCGGCCTTCCTTGGCGATGCGTGAGATCGCAGCGCGGGTCGGACCAAAATTCTCTTCTTTGTTTGCCGGGATGTAACGGTGTGCTTCTTCGCACAGCACGACCGTGCGGTATTTGCCTTCGCTCCACACGCCAAGGTCAAACGCGATACGGCACAGGACGGAGACCACTGCGTTCACGACTTCCGAGGGGATGCCGTTCAACTGCAGTGTGGTGATGGGTTTGCCATTGGCTGGGATGCGGTAAATCGAGGACAGCACCTCCGTCATGTTGTCCGAGATCGTCTTGTTGGCGAACATGAAGCGATAGCGCGGATCGTTTACGGCTGCCGTGATCCGGTTCATCAGCGCTTTGAGCGACGCGCGTTCGTCGCGCTTGTCGAGCTTGCCGATGCGCTCGTTGATCAGCTCTGTCAGATCGGAGATGCGATAGGGAATTGGCGTATCTGATGTCACTTGCGCCGCGTTGGAACGGTCGTTTTTACGCACGATGATGCCGTCGGCATCGCCGCGAAACTTCACTTTCGCCTGCGGAATGAGATCACGCAGGATGTCGACTTCTTCCGGGATCGCGGTGCGGCCACGGAAGATCACCTGAACCAGTTCTTCCAGCCGGAAAAGCCAGAACGGCAGGTCGAGATTGTGTTCGTTGATCTCTTCGGCAAGCCCGGTGAAGACTTGGCCGTATTCATTGTGCGGATCGAGGATGAGCACCGTCGTGTCCGGCTGCACTTTCACGATATCGCGCACGAGCAGCGAGACCGATGTCGACTTACCTGCGCCCGTGGTGCCCACAACCGCGAAGTGGCGCTCGATCATCGTGTCGATGGAGATCATGGCGTCGAGTTCGCGCGCCTGTGACAGGGACCCGATGCGCACGGCCGACGGGTCAGAACTTGCAAAGATCGCCTGCAAATCAGCCGACCGCACACGGTGGGCGATGGAACCCGGATATGGATAGGCGGAAAGACCGCCGGAGAATGTTGGCTTGCCGTCTTTCTCCACAACCTCGCCGATGAGCGCAATGTGCAGATGAAGGCGATTGACACCATCGGCTTCCCAGTTTCCACCGATCGTGTCGCTTTCGGCGAGCATGCCGACAATGCGGACATCGCCAACCTGGATGGAAACCATCTGGCCAACAGTCCAATAGTCGTCAGAGGCACCGTTATCCTTGTGCACATCCGCTACAGCCGTGGCGTAGGTGCCATCGCAGGCTATGACATAGCCTTGCGTCCGGTTGCGCTTGCGCACATCAAATTCGCCGTCTTTTGCCTCAGCCACGCCCGCTGGCGCAGGCCCGTTTGGTTCACTGAACATGATCCACCCCTTGCTCAACACCATCTCATTGCGCGTTGATCGTTAAGACTTGGGTCTCCAAGTGGCTTGAGCGGCTGTTGACGGGCCCGTGACTGCGCGGTATTCGAGGCTATGGTGAACAGTCTGCTAAATGTGATTGTGGTGGGAACGCGTATGGGCAAGGCGATGTAATCGCCGGGCACTGCCACCCATACGCGGACAACAACAGGCTCCCCCGGGAGCCTTTTTTATTGCCAAGTCAAACCCAAGCGATCAAAACGGCTGTTCAGCCATCACCACGGAAAAAGACCAATGGATGCCATCAACACAGAGCAGCAAGCCCGCGAAATGACGGGCGCGGAAATGGTTCTGCAAGCCCTGCGCGACAACGGCGTTGAACATATCTTCGGATATCCAGGCGGCGCAGTCCTGCCGATCTATGACGAAATCTTCCAGCAGGACGACATCGAGCACATTCTTGTGCGCCACGAGCAGGGTGCTGGCCACGCTGCCGAAGGCTACGCGCGTTCGACCGGCAAGGTTGGTGTCATGCTTGTGACCTCCGGCCCGGGCGCGACAAACGCCGTGACGCCGTTGCAGGACGCATTGATGGATTCCGTGCCGCTCGTCTGTATCACCGGTCAGGTGCCCACCACGCTTATCGGCTCGGACGCGTTTCAAGAGTGCGATACCGTTGGCATCACGCGACCCTGCACGAAGTACAACTGGCTGGTGAAGTCGATCGAGGACCTGCCGCGCATCATGCATGAGGCGTTCCGTGTCGCGCAGACCGGTCGTCCTGGCCCGGTTGTCGTCGACATTCCAAAAGACATCCAGTTTACCACCGGCATCTACAAGGGACCGGAAATCGCGAAGGCGCGCACCAGCTACCAGCCGAAGATGAAGGGCGATCCTGAAGCCATTCGTCGCGCGGTTGAATTGATGGCGCAGGCCAAACGTCCTGTCATCTATTCGGGTGGTGGCGTGATCAACTCGGGCGACCGCGCAACTGAACTGTTACGCGAACTGGTTGCGCTGACCGGCTTTCCGATCACCTCCACTCTGATGGGCCTTGGTTGCTATCCGGCGTCAGGCAAAAATTGGCTTGGCATGCTTGGCATGCACGGCACCTATGAAGCCAACATGGCGATGCATGGCTGCGACGTCATGCTCAACATCGGCGCACGCTTTGACGACCGTATCACCGGTCGCGTCGATGCGTTCTCGCCGACTTCGCGCAAAATTCACGTTGATATCGATCCGTCGTCCATCAACAAGGTCGTCGAGACCGAGGTCGGCATTATTGGCGATATCGAACATGTGCTCGAAGAGATGATCGCCGTTTGGAAGGAAGGGTCCTACGCGCCGGAGCGCGAGGCGATTGGTTCGTGGTGGGAGCAAGTGTCCAAGTGGCGCGCGCGCGATTCGCTCGCCTACACGCCGAACAAAGACGTCATCATGCCGCAATACGCCATTGAACGGCTGTCGGAGATGTGTCTGGAGAGCGGCAAAGACACCTTCATCACCACAGAAGTTGGCCAGCACCAGATGTGGGCGGCGCAATATTTTGGCTTTGAAAAGCCGAACCGTTGGATGACATCCGGCGGCCTTGGCACGATGGGCTACGGATTGCCTGCCGCGCTTGGCGTGCAGATCGCCCATCGCGACGGGCTCGTGATCGACATTGCCGGTGACGCCTCAATCCAGATGTGTATTCAGGAGATGTCGGCCGCCGTTCAATACAAGGCGCCGATCAAGATTTTCATCCTGAACAACCAGTACATGGGCATGGTGCGCCAGTGGCAGCAATTGCTGCACGGCAATCGGCAGTCGCACTCCTATACCGAGGCGATGCCGGACTTCGTGAAACTCGCCGAGGCCTATGGCGGCTACGGCATTCGCTGTGACAAGCCCGACAAGCTTGACGATGCGATCCGCGAGATGATCGAAGTGGACAAACCTGTGATCTTTGATTGTTGCGTTGCTGCACTCGCCAACTGCTTCCCGATGATCCCGTCCGGCAAGGCGCACAATGAAATGCTGTTGCCCGACGAAGCCACCGACGAGGTGGTTGCCAATGCGATTGGCGCGGAAGGCAAGCAGCTCGTTTGATGGCGCATCGCCGCGACATGATCGTCGAAAAAATCGCGCTGCCGCTGATGGCGTCAGCACTGCTGGCTTTGGTTGGATGTCAGAGCAGTGGTACGTCAACCGACAGTGCGACGACCACCTCGTCTGTGCCCGTGCTTGAGGACGCGGCGGGCATCACGCCTGACACCGCGACCGAAGGCGAAGTACCGGCCCCGTCCGCATCGGGCGCCGAAAGCAAGCCGACGGCAGAGGCGGGGAATGAGACCGAGACCGAGACGGCTGTGGTCAATCCCGCACCGACCGCCGAGCCTGCCAAGCCAAAGTCGGAGCGCGAAGTGCTCGAAGCTGCGGTGCGTCAGATCGCGACCATCGAAAAGGAGCGAGGGTCTCAGGTGGCGTTTCAGCGGGTGTTCCAGTGTTATCAACGTGCCAAAGAGCGCGACGCATCCAAACGTCTTGCCAAAGCGTGCGCAGCACAGGATTTCGTGCTCAGCCGCTCCTATCGGGACGCCAACACGAAACGCGACAGCCTGACGATCATTGCTGAACGGGCTCCCCAGCGCATCGGTGCGTTGATGGAACTCAAGGGCGTTCAGCAGGCCGAATTCAACCGCTTTGGCTTTTTCCTCAACAGCGTGGCATTGCCGACCTACAAGCAAGCAAGCCTGTGAGCGGGGCAAGTCGCAGTACGCCGCCGGGCCCCGCGGACTATGGGCTTTTGGTCACGCTTGCGTTCATCTGGGGCAGCGCGTTTTTGCTCTCCAAGATTGCGGTGGCCGAAGTTCCGCCCGTGACCATCACGCTGATCCGTCAGGTGTTGGCGGGCGTTTTGCTGACCGGGCTTGTGGTTGCGCTCGGCCGATCGTGGTTTCAACCATCCGGGCGCGACTGGATCTTCATCGTCGTGTGCGCGCTGACGGGAACGGTGTTGCCGTTCACGTTGATCAACTGGGGCGTTGAGGTCATTGACAGCGGTCTGGCGGCCATTCTGATGGGTTTGATGCCGCTCGTTGTGATCGTGCTGGCCCATTTTGTGACCGATGACGAGAAGCTCAGCCTGCCAAAGGTGCTGGGCGTCGTCCTCGGCTTGGTCGGTCTTGCTGTCCTGTTCTGGCCGCAACTGACGGCCGGTTTTGGCGACAATCTCATGCGCCAGGTCGCTGTGTTGGGCGCGGCAATTGCCTATGCGGTCAACGCGCTTTCCACAAAGCAGCTGCTGCGTCATCCGCCGCTGGTGCTGATGGCTTACATCACGCTTGTCACATGGCTGATCCTGTTTCCCGGCGCATTCATGCTTGAAGCGCCGATGGAGATACGCCCGTCACGTGATGCATTGCTGGCGTTGCTCGCACTCGGCGTGCTGCCGACAGCTGTCGGTGCGTTGTTGATGTTTGCCGTCATTGAGCGGCAGGGCGCATCCTTTTTCGGGCAGATCAACTTGCTGGTTCCTGTTGCGGGCGTCCTTCTGGGCGCGGTGTTCCTTGGAGAACGACCCGGCTGGAACGCGATGGCTGCCCTTGTTATCATCGTCTTCGGCGTGGTCGTCGCACGGCTCCGGCTTGACGGTTTCACGTCCTCTGAAAAGAAAGAAAGCTCACCATCATGAACGCGACCGCACCCGCTTCTGCCTATTTCATCACCAAGGACACCGCGCTGGTCGAGGCGCACACGCTGTCGGTCGTCGTCGACAACGAACCCGGCGTGCTGGCGCGTGTCATTCAACTGTTCTCCAGCCGTGGCTACAACATTGAAAGCCTCACGGTCTCGGAAACCGAGCATGAAAAGCACCTATCGCGCATCACTATCGTGACGCGGGGAACACCGCAGGTGCTTGAGCAGATCAAGTCGCAGCTGGAGCGTATTGTCCCGGTGCACCGGGTCACTGATCTTACGGTGCTGGCCAAAGAAAAGGGCTATGAAAAGCCGCTGGAGCGCGAAATTGCGATGGTCAAGGTTTCCGGCGAAGGCACCGCTAGGCTTGAGAGCATGCGCCTTGCAGAAGCGTTTGAAGCCAAGGTCATCGACGCCACGACAGAGCACTTTGTCTTTGAGTTGACCGGGCGCACAAACAAGATTGAGCAGTTCATCGCTATCATGGCGCCGCTGGGAATTGTTGAGGTTTGCAGGTCAGGTGTCGCTGCGATGAGCCGGGGCGCTGATGTTGGCTAAATCTATGCGCAGTGTTTGCCTCGCACTTGTCCTGTCACTGATAGCGGTGATGAGCATCCCGAGCGGCTCGGCTGCGCAATCGACGCGGGAGAACCCGTTCGATCAGATTCAACGGGCAGCGGAACTTTTTGGCGCGGGCAAGCGTGATGAGGCCACGTATTTGTATTACGTCGCCCAGCTTCGCGTGCGTATCTATCTTGAAGCGCGTCCTGATCTTGATCCGTCCGGTGAACCCGCGCTTGCCGGAGCGCTGTTTGACGTTGTTGGGCGGCCTATAAATGAATGGGCGTTTGGCGATGTGGACGCGGTCATTGCGGTGATGGACCGCGTTCTGGCGTGGCACGCAGCAAATGATGATCAGGTCACGCCAAAGGCCTCCAACGCACAGGCGCACCTGACCATCGTAGACGGCCTGCGTTCGTTTCGTAATCAAATTTCAGCCGACCCTGAAGGTATCCGTGCGCAACGCCGCGCCAATGGGCTGCCGAACCGATGACCAACACGTTGCGGTATCTTTGATTTGGGTTGTGTTTGACCTTCAGAATCCAAAGACGCACGATGCGCATCATGGGCTTGATCACAGGCGGAGACCTGTCTTGCGTGTGACCCGTGTTTCGCCCTCTTCTCCATTGCCACTGCCAAGCGCCGCCAAGGCGATCGCAGCGGGTACTTTCTGCGGCTGCTTTTTCATGAGCCTCCCTTATTTGCTCGTGTCCGCCTCGGGTCGCGGCACGACGGCACTGTTGCAAGCCCCAATCGAAGCGGTTGTCTTCGCCATGCTTGCGGTGGCGCTTTTGGTACTTCCGATCTTGTTCGTCGGTGGAAGCTTACTCGTGGTTTATCGCTCAACACTGCACCAAAGCCGGGGCTTTACGCTGTTTCACTCGCTTGCCTTGGGTGGGGTAGGCGCGCTGCCATTTGCGCTCCTATTTGGCGACGCAGCCAACCGAGAATTCGCGGCGCTCTCGCTCCTTTGCGGTTTGATTGGTGGAGCGGTCTATTTCAAGCTCGTTTCTGGAAGATGGTGGTGACCACCATGGCGGCGCTCGGGCGAATCCGCTATCGCGTTTGTCATGCAATTCTCCCCGCAACAAGATGATGCGCTCGCCGCCGTTGCCGCTTGGCTGAAACGTGGCGACAGCCAGGTTTTTCGCCTGTTTGGCTATGCGGGAACGGGCAAGACAACATTGGCGAAACACTTCGCCGAAGGTGTTGATGGCGACGTGCAGTTTGCCGCGTTCACCGGCAAGGCCGCGCAGGTGATGAGGGCCAAGGGCGCGGAGAACGCCAAGACCATCCACTCGCTGATCTACCGGCCAAAAGGCGAGGAAGAGGTTGAAGACGCGGTTTCCGGCAAGAAGGGCATGGCGCCGACCTTCAGCCTGAACCGGCAGTCCGATGTCGCCAAGGCGCATCTGATCATCGTCGATGAGTGCTCCATGGTGGACGAAGACCTTGGGCGTGATCTGCTGAGTTTCGGCACCCCGGTCCTTGTGCTGGGTGATCCCGGTCAATTGCCGCCGATATCCGGCGGGGGGTTTTTCACGGATGCGGAGCCGGATTTCCTGCTCACTGAGATCCACCGGCAGGCTGCCGAAAATCCGATTATCCGCATGGCGATGGACGTGCGCGAGGGCACTGAGCTGATGCATGGCGACTACGGCACAGCGCAGATCATATCCAAGCAACAACTTGAGACGCCCAATGTGCTGGAGGCCGATCAGGTTCTGGTTGGTATCAACCGAACACGCCGCCGCTACAACCAGCGACTTCGTGAGTTGAAGGATTTTGATGGACCGTTTCCGCAGTCGGGCGACAAACTTGTCTGCCTGCGAAATGATCCGGCAAAGGGATTGCTCAACGGGTCGCTATGGCAGGTTTTGACTGCGGCGAAGGAAACTACCAAGCCCGGCATCAATCTGCTTGTGACACCTGACGATGGCGACATGGATCGCGGGGCCGCAAAGATCAAGTTGCTTAAGCAGTTCTTCGACGCGCCAGACGATGAGATCGCTTGGCAGTTGAAAAAGCGGTTTGACGATTTCGACTATGGCTACGCGCTCACGGTACACAAAGCCCAAGGGTCGCAGTGGGATAATGTCGTGCTGTTCGACGAGAGCTTTGCCTTCCGCGACATGCGCCAGCGCTGGCTTTACACGGCGATTACAAGGGCTGCGGAGACGCTGACGATCGTCAAGTGACCTCAAATAGGATTGCTGTTGCGTCGTCGGAGACCTTCATTCGGGGGTACTTGTGACCAGCCGGGTCTTCTGCGTGTTCGATGTGCCGGAGTTCGTCGGTTAGCTCTTTGAGGCCGCGTTTTCCTGCGACTTCGATCAACTCGTTCGGTGTGTAGCGCTCGTACTTGTCGATGAGCGCCGAAAAACCATCGGTCGCCAGAATGCCCTTGGCGGGCAGTGTGACCGATAGGCGTTTGCTGGTGACATGATCGGCGGCTTTCGGCTCGACGCCGATTGTCCATACATAGCCGTCGGGCTTGTTGTAGGTGGCGCGGATGGCGCGGTCGCGTTGCAGTGTGTCATCATCGGCCATCGCGGTGCGCGTATCGCTCAAACCGCCAAGGCGCGCAATCGCTTCGGCGGCCATGTTCCGTTCGCTGTCGCCGATATCTGGCAGGCCGGTTTCGATGATTAGATTGCCATCTCCGTCTTCAAGATAGAGCAGGCAATCGCCGAGACCGTGCGCATGGAGCTCATCTCTTTCGATCCGCAACGCCTGAAACCCGGCGACCGGCAAGTTCCAGTCCGGCACGGCTTCACCATTGGCGGCAAAAGATGCAATCTTGCGGGCAAGGGCGTTGGTCTGGCGCACAATGTCAGACATCGCCCGCCCGGGACGCAACATCTCTTCGAAATGCACTTTGGCAAAGGTCGCCAGCCAAGCCGCGTCGCTGTCATGGCTAGAGACGATGAAGTCCTCGCCAATACCCGTCGCACCGTCGATCACGAAAACACAATGGGCCGTGTGACCATGCTGGTCCTCGTTCGCCTTGTGCGGTGAACCGGGCAGCGTAATCGAATCGAGGATGGTCAAATGTGGCATGGCGCGTCCAGACACGCTCAATGTATCAGTCGTTTGACAATGCGCGACCCGCTAAGCCAGCAGAGGTCGCGCGCCGAGCCACGTCCATGCATCGTCCATCTCTTCGAGCGGAAAAGTCTTCACATCAACCGGCAGAAACGATCCAATGACTTGCGCCGCAGACATCACATAGGCCGGTCCACCGACGACGGCGTATTTGTTGATGTGTGAGAAGCTGCCGGTCTTGGCTTTCCAAGTCTCCGCATCGAAAAGCATCGACAGATCGGGCAGCGCGAAATCGCGGATAATGATCATGAGGTCGATCTTCTCGTGCATCTCGTAGGCGGCACTGAGAAAACCGAACATGGCGTGGGCGTCTGCCGTGCGGACTTTGTCGCGGAGTTCAAACACGATCAGATCGGGGCGGTTGCTCGCAAGGCGCAGGAGAGACGGTTCGTACGCTTTCTCCGGCACCTCTTCGCCTGCGATGAAGCGTTTTGCGACATCCATTTCATCGAGCTCAAAGCAGCTCATGTCGGTTTGGCGTAGGATGCGATTTTCAATCCAAACAAGCGCGCTGATCCAATCGGCGTCGGTGATGATCGCGATACGATTGTAGTGCTTGAGCTCAGAAAGATGGGTGATGCCATAGCGCAGGTCCGTGATCAGCGCTTCTGCAGTCATTCCGGAAAAACCTGTGAGGTCGATGAGCACATTTAGGTCGCCGTGTTCAGCGCGCACGGCCTCGAGCTCTGC
>JBCBHR010000006.1:0-15000 GCA_038525365.1 Pseudomonadota bacterium
GTGAAAAGTCCGTCAGGGAGGGGTCATAGCCCAGCTCATGCGCATGCCAGGCGCGGCCAGCCAACCCGCCCAGCAATGTGGCGACAATCCCAATCGACACCGTCAAACGGAAATCGCGATAGGGCGACCGTCCAGTCAAGGCGCGTATGGCTGCCGACGTGAAGGCGCAGCCAATCCCACCGCCTAGCGTCATCACACCGACGAGCGTCGCCCGAACCGCCATATCGTCGAGCATGTCGAGATCGAATGCGCCGGTCGTCGTTAACAGCACCGCGACGCCCCCGAGCAACAACCAGACTTTTCCAAATGAAAACCAGGCGCGCAGTTCCTCAACCGCATCCCGGTCATTGAACCCTCTCGGATCCATAACCGTCCCCCACTGCCGATCAACGCGCCCACTGAGATGTTACTGCACCTATCCAGATGGAGCAATGTGCGCGCAGCGTTCCTCCACCGGCATCTGTCTTGCGACCACTCACGCCAGTTCATGACCGTTGGCGACATGCACGCCACCTGTTCACACGCTTTGCACCGGAAGTGCGCTTACGTTGAGGCAGCGGGGGCATCGGACCAGTGCTGCCGCACTTAAAAGCGTCTCGTACGCTTGGCGGGAAGCCGGAAAACACGCCCCACACACTTCTGGCTTCCCGTTTACCGCACTTTTGCCTGCACGCGCAACGCGAGGTGCGACATGGCACCAGCACATCAAGCGATGCCTTGCAGCGCCCCGGTCTGCGCCATAGCTATTGCAGGACTTGTCACGCGCACTGCAGCCCGGAGCCCGACCCCATGACCGATGCACCCGACCTTCTCGGACGTTTTGATGTTTCCAACGATGAGGTGCGGGGCATCCTCAGCGATACTCTGGCAAAGGCCGATGATGGTGAGCTGTTTCTCGAATACGCGGAAACGGAATCGCTTGGCTGGGACAATGGTCGCCTGAAGACGGGCACGTTCAACACGCGCTCCGGCTTTGGTCTACGCGCCGTCGCCGGTGAAGCGGTTGGCTATGCGCAGTCTGACAATATGTCAAAAGACGCGCTGTTGCGGGCCGCTGATGCAACCAAAGCCGTCACAACCGGCCACTCCGGCACCTATGCCGAGCCTCCGCAGCGCACCAACAAGCACCTCTATGGCGAAGGCAATCCCATCGGTGAGCCGTCCTTTGAGAGCAAAGTGCAGTTGCTGGAGATGATCGACGCCTATCTGCGTGCCAAGGATCCGCGCGTCCGGCAGGTGTCGGCATCGCTTGCGGCGTCATGGCAGGTGGTCGAAATCCTGCGCGCCGACGGCTTCCTCGCAAAGGACATCCGCCCCATGGTGCGGGTCAATGTGTCGGTGATCGTTGGCGACGGCGACCGCCAGGAAAGCGGATCGCACGGCATGGGCGGGCGCCAGATGTTTGGCGATTTCATCGCAACGGATCAATGGCAGTTCGCCGCCGACAATGCCCTGCGGCAAGCTTTGGTCAATCTCGACGCTAAGCCAGCGCCTGCGGGCACATTCGATGTGGTGCTCGGAGCAGGATGGCCGGGCGTCATGCTGCACGAGGCGGTCGGCCACGGCTTGGAAGGCGACTTCAATCGCAAGGGTCAGTCTGCGTTTGCAGGTCTGATGGGCGAGCAAGTGGCAGCCAAGGGTGTGACGGTTGTTGACGATGGGACAATCGACGCGCGCCGCGGGTCTCTGACCATCGATGATGAAGGCACGCCGTCCGCTTACAACGTCCTGATCGATGACGGCAAACTGGTCGGCTACATGCAGGACCGGCAAAACGCCCGACTGAGCGGCGTCAACCCAACCGGCAATGGCCGCCGCCAATCATACGCCCATGTGCCCATGCCGCGCATGACCAACACTTACATGCTTGGCGGCCAGCATACGCCCGACGAAATCATCGAAAGCGTGACTGACGGCATCTACGCGGTTTCCTTTGGCGGCGGACAAGTGGACATCACATCCGGCAAGTTCGTTTTTGCCTGCACCGAAGCCTACCGGATCGAAAGCGGCAAGGTCACTCACCCCATCAAAGGCGCCATGCTCATCGGCAACGGCCCCGACGCGATGCACCGCGTTTCCATGGTCGGCAATGACCAAAAGCTCGATACGGGCATCGGCAATTGCGGCAAAGGCGGCCAATGGGTCCCCGTCGGCGTCGGCCAGCCGCATCTGCGCATGGATCAGGTCACCGTGGGTGGGACAGAGGGTTAGTGCCCTCGTCCATCGTGATCCTGACCGGCGCTGGGATCTCCGCTGAGTCGGGTATCGATACGTTTCGCGACAAGGGTGGGCTATGGGAAAAGCATCCGATTGAGGAAGTGGCGACGCCGGAGGCGTTTGCGCGCAACCCCGACAAGGTGCACGACTTCTACAACATGCGGCGCGCGGCGCTCACAAGCGTTGAACCCAACGCCGCGCATTTTGCGTTGGCGCAGTTGGAGAGCGAGCATGCCGGTGACATCTTGGTGGTCACGCAGAATGTCGATGATCTCCATGAGCGGGCAGGCTCGCGAAACCTGATCCACATGCATGGTGAACTGGCCTCCGCGCTGTGTGCCCACTGCGGTGCGCGCCACGTTTGGCGCGACGATCTGGATGTGGATGTGCCGTGCCCGGCATGTTCGAGGGTCGGCGGCATGCGGCCGGATGTGGTTTGGTTTGGCGAGTATCCCTATCAGATGGAGCGGATATGGGACGCGTTGGCGGCATGCGATCTCTTCGTCTCCATCGGAACCAGCGGCAACGTCTATCCAGCAGCACAATTCGTGCAGCAGGCTGCACGCGGTGGAGCGAAAACATTGGAATTGAACTTGGAACCATCCGCTGGCGTGTCGGACTTTGATGAAGCCCGGCACGGGGCCGCGACCAAGCTTGTGCCGGATTGGGTGCAGCGGGTGTTGGCGGGATGATCGCAGTACGATGCTACAAGCACGCGCTCGTATCACTTAACGCCGTCCGCCTCACATCCCGCTTCATGCCACCCAGCCGCTCGACCGCAGCATAAAATCGCTCGAAATCGCGACCACAAACCTCAAACAACGCCCGGAAATCTGGCACAAGATCGTTGTAGAGACCGCTGGCGCCGAGTTTGGCGTTGTTGATCGGGGCTTCGAACCAGCGATCGTAACCGCTGAAACCGCCCCAGCGTGCATCTCGGACGCGGGCATAGTTGGCGCGCAGCGTGTCAATGGCCGCCGCCTTGGCTTTTCGCCTCAACGCGTCAGTCTGTTCGTTGCGGTAGATGTCAAAGAGCTCTCGGCGCGCGTCGGTGATGAGTGCCAGAAAATCACGCCGCCGTTTCAGGCTCGCCTCATATCGGCGCAATCCATCGAGATTGCCGCGAGCCCGAAGCCAGGCTTTGACACCTTCGATCTCGACGGCGACAGCGAATGCTTCATTGAATGCGCTGTCATCGCGAATGTAGACCTGCTGATGCGCAAGTTCGTGAAACACCACCGCTGCGGCGTTGATATCGCCATAGCGGAACATGGTGTTGAGCAGAGGATCGGGCGTCCAGCCGAGTGTGGAATACGCGGTGACACCGCTCACGTGAACATCAAAGCCCGCGTCGCGCAATTCCTGCGCCTGTCTCGCAGCGGCGTCTTTTGAAAAATGCGCTCGATACGGCACGCAGCCAAAAACCGGGAAACACCAAGTCTGCGGGGCAAGTGAAAACTCTGGCGCGGCAAACACGGCTACCGTCACATATTCGCGCCCCAGATCGACATAGGAGCGGTAGCTGGCATTGTCCGGAAGTGCCAATTCGTCGATCGCAAATTGCCGGATGTCCGCAGCGACATCCATTTGCGCACGTAGCGGCGCTGGCGCCTCCGGATCGTTGCGGATGACGTCGACTTTCTCGCGCGCCTGAAGCACTTCAAGATGGCCGTTCAGCGACTTTGCATAATAGCCCGCGCCGCATCCCTGAAGCATCAGGACGGCGAACAGAACAGCCAATGCCCGGTGGTGAAAACAGCCCATTGTTCGCGCCATAACACAAGCGCTTGGGCGCGCGAAAGGCGTTTGGCGCTAGAGGCCTTTCACGGCACGATCAATCTGGTCGAGCAGACGTTTGCAACGCGAGCGCATGTCCAAAAGCTCGTGGCGAAGTGCGGCGATGTCCGGACCGCCATCAACGGGTGTGGGGCTCTCGCCCTGGCCGGTCAGGATCCATGTCGGTGACACGTTGAGCATGCCGGCCAGCATGAAAAGCTTGTTGGAGCGCGGCTCAGCGCGATCATTTTCCCAGTTTTGCAGTGTGGCCGATTTGATGCCGAGGCGACGGGCAAGCTGAGCGGTGGTGTAGCCCATGGCTTCACGCGCGGCGACAATGCGCCCGCCCATGGTGTCGCCGACATAAATGGCTTCTTCCGGGGTCAGGCTGTCTGTTTCATCTTCCAGCATCGGGCATCCTCTTGGTTTCGGCTGTCATCCCACGTCTCTGTCAGGGCGTGATGACCTCAGTGCGACATTGATTGACGACACGTGCTTTGACGAGCCGCTTCAGCATTCATCGAACCGTCACTTTGCAATTGTGCGTGGCGCGCCTACTTACGCCCCATAACAACAAGGCGGGACGCCGCACCATGACCACGCTCATCTCGGTCAAAGACCTTCAAAAAGAATATGACAATGGGTTCAAGGCGCTGAAAGGCGCAAACCTTGATATTGATGATGGCGAGATCATCGCGCTGCTTGGCCCAAACGGAGCGGGCAAGACAACGCTGATTTCCGCGATCTGCGGGATCGTCAATCCGACCGGTGGGACGGTGACGGTCGCCGGTCATGACATCATTCGCGATTTCCGTGCAACGCGTCGCCTTATTGGCCTTGTGCCACAGGAACTGACGACCGATGCATTTGAAACCGTGTGGGCGACGGTGTCGTTTTCACGCGGTCTCTTCGGTCTACCGCGCAACGATGCGCATATCGAAAAAGTCCTCAAGGACTTGTCGCTTTGGGACAAAAAGGACAACAAGATCATGCAGCTGTCCGGTGGCATGAAGCGGCGTGTCCTGATTGCCAAGGCGCTCAGCCATGAGCCGCGTATCCTGTTCCTTGATGAGCCGACCGCCGGCGTGGATGTGGAACTGCGCAAGGACATGTGGAATGTGGTGCGGCGTCTGCGCGAGGACGGGGTCACCATCATCCTGACCACGCATTACATTGAGGAAGCCGAAGAAATCGCGGACCGGATTGCAGTGATCCGGCAGGGTGAGATCATCGTCGTGGAGGGCAAGGACACGCTGATGAAGAAGCTCGGCAAGAAGACGCTGACACTTGAACTTTCCGACCCTCTGGACACGCTACCGGAAGGCGTTGCGGCCTTCGGTGCGGAGTTGATCGCCGATGGTTGCAAGATCAGCTACCAGTATGATGCAAGCGCCGAGCGCAAGGGCATCACCCGGCTTTTGACCGCTCTGGCCGATGAAGGTGTGCGGTTTGCCGATATTTCCACGCATCAAAGCTCGCTTGAAGAGATTTTTGTCGATCTCGTGCACGGCCAAGATGTCGCGCCCGAAGCCGATGAAGGAGAAGCGGCATGACGTTCAACTGGCTGGCCATCACCGCGATCTACCGCTTCGAGATGAACCGCATGTGGCGCACCATCGGCCAGTCCGTTGTCTCGCCGGTGCTGTCGACCTCGCTTTATTTCATCGTCTTCGGCGCCGCCATTGGGAGCCGCATGGAGGAGATCGATGGGGTGACCTATGGCGCGTTTCTGGTGCCTGGTCTGGTAATGCTGTCGCTTTTGACCCAGTCGGTGTCCAATGCTGCGTTTGGCATCTATTTTCCGAAGTTTACGGGCACGATTTACGAAATCCTGTCGGCACCGATCTCCGCCATCGAGATCGTCATCGGGTATGTGGGCGCGGCAGCCACCAAGTCGCTGATCCTCGGCGCGATCATCTTGCTCACGGCCATGTTCTTTGTGGAACTGCGCATCGCGCATCCCTTCTGGATGCTGTTCTTTCTCGTACTAACGGCGACGACTTTCTCGCTGCTGGGCTTCATCATCGGCGTATGGGCGGAAGGGTTTGACCAATTGCAGATCGTGCCATTGCTCATCATAACGCCACTCGTCTTTCTCGGCGGTTCATTTTATTCCATCGACATGTTGCCGCCGTTTTGGCAAAACGTGACCCTGCTCAACCCAGTGCTCTATCTTGTCAGCGGGTTCCGCTGGAGCTTCTACGAGATTTCCGACGTCAGCCCGGTGATCTCGATCATTTTCATTCTTGCGTTCATGAGCGTTTGCGTTGCGGGCGTATGGTGGATTTTCAAGACCGGCTACAAGGTGAAAAGTTGATCGCATACGGGATGCCTGCCTCAAAGTGTGAGCGCCGGATACGTCTCCCGCATGGCCGCGATGTCATCGCGGATGACGTCCTTGAGCACCTCAGTATCGATTTTGGCCAACCGCCCAACGTATAGACACGAAACAGAGTGTTTGTGGGGCCCGAGCGTCTTCAGCTTTTCGGCGTGGTTTGAGCAGCCGGACATCAAGTAGAGCGACATATTGGCCTTGCGCGGAGAGAAGCCGGTGACGAAAAATGCATGCTTTGAACCGTCGGCGCGCACGTATTCGTAGCTACCATAGCCAATCAGACTGTCGCACCACATGACTGCTTTCGCGCCGGTGATACCTCGCATAATTCCAAGTAAGGCCTCGGCATCTTCGCGCCGACCCGCATGCTGTACCGACGCGATGAATTGCTCAACGGAAGCTTCGGTGGGTACGGTTTTCATGGCGGTCACCTTGTGTTGTAGATTGCGCCTCGTTCCTCACGGATAAAGCCGCTGCTTTTGCCAAGGCGCATCTTCTTCAGGGCGTGTAAATGTGATCCGGTCATGCAAGCGGAACATGCCATCCTGCCAAAACTCAAGATATGTGGGCATGACACGCAAGCCCGACCAATGCGGCGGACGCGGAATATGGCCGACCGCATGTTTGGCGGTGAATTTTGCCACCTCTTTTTCCAACTCGAACTTTGAGGCGAGCGGGCGTGACTGTTTGGATGCCCAAGCGCCGATCCGGCTGCCACGTGCGCGCGACTGATAGTAAGCATCGGCTTCCTCGTCAGCGACAACCGAGACAGGGCCCCTCACCCGCACCTGCCTCTGCAGTGACTTCCAGTGAAAACACATGGCGGCCTTCTGGTTTGCCAACACTTCCGCGCCCTTCTGGCTTTCGAAATTGGTGTAGAAAACAAAGCCGCGCTCATCGAAGCCCTTTAACAAGACCATGCGCACATTGGGCAGGCCGTCATCATCGACGGTTGCCAATGACAGCGCATTGGGGTCGTTGATCTCATGGGCCTCCGCATCGCTCATCCAACGGCGAAAGAGGCCAAATGGGTCATCGCTGCGGGTGAATTCACGGTCTTTTAACGCTGTTTCCGACATGCTCATGCTCGGGTTTGGGTATGAATGACGTGAGCACTAGCAACAACATCGCTGGTTCGAAAGGTAGCAAGCGCGTGATGCGCGCTGCAGCCGCAGCCACTTTGGCCGCGTTGGTCAGCGGTTGCGCGATCAGCGGCAACGCCATCGACAACGCGGGCATCGCCACAACGCCGATTTCCATGGCCGAGGCGACGCCGACCATCGCCACGGACCCATTTGCGCCCCGTGAAGGCGCCACCGAGAGCGACACGGATCGTCTGCTTGACGAAGACACGTTGCGGCTCGCGGCCACAACGGCCGATATCAACGCCGTGCCCATCGGCGGATTGCCTTGGGCAAATGCTGCGACCGGCTCGACCGGAACAATCTCAAACATCAGCGAGCGGATTGTCGCCGATCAAAAGTGCCGACGCTTTGATGCAACGCGCCGGGCCTATGACGGTGTTTCGCTTTATCGCGGCGAAGTGTGCCTTGATCCGCGCAATGGCTGGTGGACCCGCTCGCTAAACAATCAAAACGACAGCGTTCAATCCGGCTAAACGCTGGAAATTTCAAACGCAGACCTCCATATCGAGTTGGAATTACTGACATGGAGCGGTCATGCGTGATCCCTATTCGGTGCTCGGCGTGGGCAAAACGGCCAGCGCCGCCGAGATCAAATCCGCATTTCGCAAGCTGGCCAAGAAATTTCACCCGGACGCCAATCCGGACAATGGCAAGGCGAAAGAGCGTTTCGCCGAGATTTCGCGCGCCTATGAGATCGTGGGCGACGAGGACAAACGCAAGCGCTTCGACCGCCGCGAACTGGATGCCGACGGCAATGAGCGCGCGACCTATCCGGGCGGCAACCCGTTTGCGACAGGGGAAGCCGGGTTTGATGATTTGTTTCGGCGTCGGCAGCGCGCATCGGCGGGTGCTGGCGCGGGATTTGATCCTGAAGACGTGCTGCGCACGATGTTTGCTGACCGCGGCGCGGGAGGCGGTGGATTTTCCGGTTTCGGTGGCGCTGATCCCTTTGCCGGACAAGCACGCGGCCCCGGCGCCCATGGCGCAAAGCAGGGCACGCCACCGAAAGGTCGCGATATCCGTGTGACATTGCCCATTACCGTCAAGCAGATCGTCGACGGCGAAAAAGCCAAGATCAAACTGCCCGACGGCCGCACCATCGCGGTGGCAATCCCCGACGGCGTCACACAAGGCCAGATCATCCGGCTTGCCAAACAGGGCGAGCAGGGTCCCGCCGGGCATCGCGGTGATGTGTTGGCCGAGGTGGATATTCGAGCATCGGACGGTCTGCGACTGGAGGGCAGCACATTGGTCATCGATGTGGATTTGCCAATCGCGACGGCGCTGAACGGCGGCAAACTGCCGATCACGACGCCTGCGGGCAAGGTCGCTGTGAAGATCGAACCCATGACGACAACCAGCCAGAGCCTTCGGTTGAAGGGGCGCGGCGTGCCTGCGAAAAACGGCAAGCGCGGTGATGCCGTGGCCAAGCTGACGCTCTCGCTCGACGGCCTTGATGCCGACACGCTGACGGCGCTTGCGGCGCTCGTGGATGGCGGTTGACAAAGCGGGCAACGCGGCTTGAACGCCCGTTAGGCGTGTGCGATAGCCCGTCGATGTTTTTAATGGCGAAATCGCCACGCACACCGCAGGGGGACCACCCATGACTTCGGGGATCATGCACGGCAAACGCGGGCTGATCATCGGGCTGGCCAACAACAAATCCATGGCCTGGGGCATCGCCAAGGCGTGTGCTGAGCACGGTGCCGAACTTGCGCTGACATACCAGGGTGACGCCTTGAAGAAGCGCGTCGAACCGCTCGCTGAGGAAATCGGCGCGATGGTCGTCGGTCATCTCGACGTCACGGATGCTGGCAGCATGGGTGCGGTTTTTGACCACCTCCAGAATACCTGGGGCCGTCTCGACTTTGTCGTCCACGCAGTCGCGTTTTCCGACAAGAACGAACTGACTGGCCGCTATGTCGACACGACGCATGAAAACTTCATGCGTACCATGGATATCTCGGTCTATTCGCTAACCGACATCACGCGCCGCGCGGAACCTTTGATGACCAATGGCGGCTCCGTGCTGACGCTCACATACTATGGCGCTGAGCGCGTCATGCCGCACTACAATGTCATGGGCGTCGCCAAGGCTGCGCTCGAGGCGAGCGTGCGATACCTCGCCGCTGACCTTGGCAAGAAGGGCATTCGGGTCAACGCGCTGTCTGCCGGTCCGATCAAGACGCTTGCGGCGTCCGGCATTGGCGATTTCCGCTACATCTTGAAGTGGAACGAATACAATTCTCCGATGCGCAAGACCGTGACGATCAACGAAGTCGGCGACTCAGCGCTTTATCTTCTGTCTGACCTTTCACGGGCTGTGACCGGCGAAACGCACCATGTCGACGCGGGCTACCATGTCGTCGGCATGAAGGCGGTCGACGCGCCGGACATCGTCAAGGATTAAGCGGCCGAAAGAGGAAAGGGCCGCATGGCGCGGGCTCAACGCACATGATCACGCCTGCCCACCCCTTTTACCTCATCCGCCACGGCGAGACCGACTGGAACCGCGAACAACGGTTTCAGGGCCGCACCGATATACCGCTCAATGAAAAAGGCCGCGGCCAGGCATCGGCCTATTCCACGCTTTTGTTAGCAGAAGGCCATGACTGGACGCGTTGGCACTTCGTGTCCAGCCCGCTGATCCGCGCACGACACACAATGGAGCTGCTGCGCGACGCGCTGGGACTCGATCCGAAAGCGTATGATGTTGAGGATGCGCTCATCGAGGTTACGTTTGGCGACTGGGAGCGTCAGACGCTGACTGAACTGCGTCGAAAAGAACCCGAACTCATGGCCGCGCGTGAGGCTGATAAATGGAACTTCGTGCCGCCCAATGGTGAGAGCTATGATCAAGCGCGTGGCCGCACGCGTTTCGTTCTGGAGTCACTGCCCGGCCCAACGGTCGTCGTAAGCCATGGCGGTGTCATCCGCGCGGCCCGCTATGGTCTGGAAGCCCTTGACCCCAAGATCGCCGCCGACACCAAAATTCCTCAGGACGACATCTATGCATGGCGCGATGGTCGGGGTGGTTGGCTGCGAGACACCACGACAGGTGGGTTCTGACTAGTCGATTTGTTCCATGTCGGTGACGGTTTTCGCTGCGTCGTCCTCATGGGCAAGCGCAACGACCATGCCCGGGCCGATGAGCGAAATGTCAAACTCTGCTGGCAGGGTGTATGTATCGCCAGTGTCGAGCGTCATGGTCATGGCCGCCGGATCAATCGCAGTGATCGTACCCTGCGCTTCGCCCGCATGGGCAAAGGCGGTGAGAGCGAGCGACACGGCGGCCGCGATTGGCAAAAAAGTCTTCATCGGAAGTCTCCACTTCATTGGTGCGCGTAATGCGCGCCCATTGCGGCGTCCTGATGAACGGCCTGTGTCCGCACCATGGCTTTGCAACGGCGAAATCGTGCTTTACACGGGGGCCGTCTCATCAGGTTGATCCATGTCACACAACACCTTCGGACATTTGTTTCGCGTCACCACTTGGGGCGAAAGCCACGGGCCCGCGCTTGGTTGCGTCGTTGATGGCTGCCCACCAGGCATTCGGTTTACGCAGGCTGATATTCAGCATGACCTTGACCGGCGCAAGCCGGGCCAATCCAAATTCACAACGCAGCGCCGCGAGGCCGACGAGGTGGAAATCCTGTCCGGCGTGCTGCCCGACGAGGACAGCGAGACGCTGATCACGACCGGCACGCCGATCTCGATGATGATCCGCAACACCGATCAGCGGTCAAAAGACTATGGCGACATCGCCAACCGCTACCGCCCGGGCCACGCTGACTATGCCTATGACATGAAATACGGCATTCGCGATTATCGCGGCGGTGGACGGTCGTCGGCGCGTGAAACGGCTGCGCGCGTTGCCGCTGGTGCCTTGGCGCGAAAGGTCGTGCCGGACGTGACAGTGCGCGCCGCCCTTGTCGGTATGGGAAGCGAGGACATTGACCGCGCAAAGTGGGATTGGGAGCAGATCGACCAAAACCCGTTTTTTTCACCGGACGCTTCGTCGGTGGACCGCTTTGCCACCTATCTGGACGCCATCCGCAAGGACGGCTCGTCAGTTGGTGCGCTGATTGAGGTTGTCGCTGAGGGCGTTCCGCCGGGCCTCGGCGCACCGATCTACGCCAAGATCGATCAGGACGTCGCGTCAAACCTGATGAGCATTAATGCCGTTAAAGGCGTGGAGATCGGCAATGGCTTTGAAGCGGCGCGGATCACGGGCCCGCAAAACGCCGACGAGATGCGCATGGGCGATGATGGCCAGCCGGTGTTATTGTCTAACAAGGCTGGCGGCGTGCTTGGCGGGATTTCCACCGGCGAGCCGCTTGTCGCACGCATCGCGATCAAACCCACCTCCTCCATGTTGACGCCCACGCAGTCGGTTACGCGCGATGGGCAGGAAGTCGATGTTGTCACCAAGGGGCGCCATGACCCATGTGTCGGCATCCGCGCCGTGCCGATCGCCGAAGCGATGGTCGCGTGCACCGTGGCAGACCACTACCTGCGTCATCGCGGGCAAACTGGAAGGGTGTGACCGCAATGACTTGGGAATTTCTGTTGACGTCACTGCTGGTGGTTGTGATGCCGGGAACTGGCGCAACCTATACAATGGCCATTGGGCTCGGCCGCGGCTTCTCGCCTTCGGTGGTCGCCGCATTTGGCTGCACGCTCAGCATTGTGCCGCACATCTTTGCGAGCATTGTGGGCATTGCCGCGATTTTGCACACCAGCGCTCTGGCATTTCAGGTCGTCAAATATCTCGGCGTCGCGTATCTGCTTTATATGGCGTTCAGCATGCTGCGTGAGGGCGGCATGCTCGATGTGAAGCCGAAGCAGGACAAAGTCTCGCACCTCAAACTGATCCGTGACGGCATCACGATCAATGTATTGAACCCGAAATTGTCGGTGTTCTTCCTCTCATTCCTCCCACAGTTCGTGCCGACGGGCGCTGCGCATCCGACGTTCAACCTGACGCTGCTCGGCCTTACATTCATGGCGATGACGTTTGCCGTCTTCATCCTTTATGGGGCGCTTGCTTCTGCCGCGCGCGACTATGTGATTTCTCGCCCCGTGGTTGTCACGTGGATGAAGCGCACATTTGCTGGCGCGTTTGCGCTGCTAGGCGCACGACTTGCGTTCGCTGAAAGGTAATTAATGCCCTACGACCAAACCAATGTTGCCGAAGCCATCAAAGCCTTTGAGGCTGGTGAGATCGTTATCGTGATGGATGACGATGATCGTGAGAATGAAGGCGACATGATCGTTGCGGCGACGCATTGCACGCCGGAAAAGATGGCGCTGATCGTGCGGCATACATCAGGCATCGTCTGCGCACCAATGACGGCAGCAGAAGCCAAGCGGCTCAATCTGACGCCGATGGTGGCCGACAATGAGGACACCAAGGGCACGGCGTTTACCGTCACAGTCGACTACAGGCACGGCACGACCACCGGCATCTCCGCCGAAGATCGCACGGCAACTGTGCGTGGTTTGGCAAACCCCAATTCCGGGGCGGCGGACTTTGTGCGTCCGGGCCATGTGTTCCCGCTGATTGCGCGCGAAGGCGGGGTCCTGATGCGGTCAGGTCACACCGAAGCTGCCGTTGACCTTTGCAAGCTGGCGGGCTTACCGCCGGTCGGTGTGATCGGCGAACTCGTCAACGATGATGGCTCGGTCATGCGTGGGCCGCAGGTCTCAGCGTTTGCGGGCGAGCATGGGTTCAAAGAGGTGTCAGTTGCAGACCTCATCGCCTACCGTCAGCGCAAGGAGACACTCGTCGAGCGTGGCGAGCGCATTGAGGTTGAGACGCCCGCCGGATCGGCCATCGCTCACACTTACACGCTGCCTTGGGATCCGATGCATCATGTGGCCGTGGTTGTCGGCGATATTCGCGACGGCCACGACATTCCGGTGCGTCTGACGCTTGAGAATGTCATCTCCGATGTCTTCAGCGGTGCAAACGAACCCGGCGAAGTCCTCAAGCATATGTGCAAGACGCATGGGCGTGGTGTTCTGATCTATTTGCGCGAAGGCTCCGTCGGCGTGGCGCGCGGCAATGGCCGACCGGAGCGCGAAGGCCATCAACAGGCACAAGAACGCGAAAGTGAATGGCGCGAGATCGGTCTTGGTGCTCAAATTCTGCGGGATCTGGGCATCGCATCGATCCGCCTCTATTCGTCGCGTGAACGTCGCTATGTTGGGCTGGAGGGCTTTGGCATTGAAATCGTCGGTTTTGAGAAAATTTCTTAGCGCGACACTGGCTGTTTCAGCATCGCTGATGGCGGCGAAAGCCTCCGCCACGCAAGTCGTGGTCATCCCGACCGAGGGTACGGTTCAGGCGGTGGTCGCGACGCAAGTTGGAAGCTTCATCCAGACCCAGCGCGGCACATTCCGTCTCGACGAAGGCGAATGTCTGGCAAATGTCTGCATCACGGCGGATGTCATTCGCGGGCTGCCGCAAGCTGCGCCCGCTGGCGCTTTGCCGGATGGGAAGATCGCGACTGCTGACCAAGGCGACATTCGCCGGGCGTGGTATGGCCGACCGACCGACCGCTATGCGCATGCCGTGCTGGGTGATGCGATAGAAGCGGGGTCGCTTGTGGTGGAGACGGCCGACGGCGCGACGGTCGAACTCGTTTTGCCCAAGGCGCAAGTCTTTGAAGACATCACGCCACGCATTTTTGATCTTGATGGCGACGGCGCGAACGAAGTGATCACCATTCGCGCGTCCCAAACCGGTGGCGCTGCGGTGTTGGTTTATGGCCTTGAAGATGGTGCGCTTGTTGAACGCGCCGCTTCATCTGAAAACGGGCAGCGCAACCGATGGCTCAACATCGCGCACATCGAGGACGGTGCGCTCGCCTTTGTGCGCACACCGCATATCGGGGGTCGTTTGAGCGTGCTGCGTTACAACGGCCCCGGCGCCTTCCAAGAAATCAACGATCTCTATGTCGGTGTCTCCAATCATCTGATCGGATCGCGCGAGTTGGACCTGTCTGAGCCATTTGAGGCGGGGGCCATCACCGGTATCGCCCTGCCGAGCCAAAACCGTGACAAACTGGTTTTTGTGCGCACCGGAGATGATGTGACCGAGGTCGCTCTGCCCGGAAAAGTCGACAAAGCGATCATTGCTGTCGGTAACACTTTGGTAACCGCGACCGAAAACGGCGCGCTGATCGCAATCAAACCTTAGGCCGGCACACCCCATATGGCATACAAAGGGGTAGCGCCATGTTCTGGGATTTTTCTGTCGCCAAATCAGTCTCACTCGTCTTGCGCACGTGGCCGTATCTGTTGCTGCGCGCCTTGGTGTTTGGTGTGTCACTGGCCATTTTCGTCGTGCTGACGGCATCAGGCGGTGTCATTGGTCACGAGATGCTGCCGCTGCTGATCAATGAGATCGGCACGAGCGAAGCTGGCATTTTGGGCACCGTCGGCGGTGGCGGCCTTGGCGTCCTCGTTTTGCGTATTTTACGCGAGTACACGCTCTACATGGCCCGCCTTGACCATGTAGAG
>JBCBHR010000007.1:0-14505 GCA_038525365.1 Pseudomonadota bacterium
CGGCCGCAAGCGCTTCGGCCTCCAGAGCGTCCCGCAGGTCCTTCAAAAGTCCAGATCGGCGTAGTGCGATGCAGGCGCGACGCCGCGAATACGATCCGCCAAAAGTGGCCGGAAAGCCGGTCGCGATTTCACCCGCGCGTACCATTCCTTGGCCTGCGGTAGGTCAGCCCATGGCACCTCGCCCAGATAATCCAACACGCTCAAACTCGCGCCGGCACTCAGATCGGCAAGCGATGGCGACGGGCCTGCCAGCCAATTGCGGGTGCCCGCCAGCCAGTTGAGATATTTCAGATGTTGGCGGGCATTGTTGCGTGCCATGCGCATTGCGGTGGAATCCGGTGCACCGCCGCCACCACCAGCCGCCTCACGCTCAATCTTGATGACACGTTCATTGACCAGTGGCCGACACGCATCTGCGTCCAGTCGACCGGTGAACCAGTCGATCAAGCGCCGCACTTCGGCGCGTTCCAGCGGATAGTCCGGCATCAGCCGGTGCTGGCGCATCATGACACCGCGCGTCTCATCGAGAAATTCACTGGCTGGCGCTGCACCGACAACCGCGACGCCCGCCTCGGCGATCAACACGGGTACCGTATTGGCCGGATTGACCGCCAGAAACTCGGGCCGCCTTTGCCAGACATGTTCGACGGCCAACTCGAATTCGACCTGGTACTCACCGAGCACGAGCCGCACAAATCGGGACGGGGCCGACAGGGGATGATGAAAAAGGTGCATCGTTTCACGAACCTCGCCAGCGTCGTTAAACGAGATTACGCGCGCGTGCAAACATGGCCATCAGCTGCGCGGGCGCGCCGTGATCTCGATTGCGCGTTTTTCGCGGATCGCCTCTTCGGCTGCTGCGCCCATCTCCACGGCCATGGCGCCGTCGTCGAGCGACACCTGCGGATGGGCTTGGGTCTGGACCATGTCCGCAAAGGCGCGATGTTGAAAATAGGTGCTGCCGTGATGGTCGCCTGCGTCGAGCAAATGCTTGTCCAAATGCACATCTTCAATGTGCCGCCGCGCGCCGCCGCGGGGAAAAATCCCATATTGTGAAACCCGCTCATCGCGATCCTGATTAAAGCGCTGCGGGCCGGGAATACTGGCCACAAGCTTTGCCTTGTCACCGATCACGGCGACTTGCTCCTGCCACCACGATCCCTCGGCAAACATGCAAAGATCCAGCGAGGCACGCACGCCGTTATCAAAGTCGACGATCACATAGGCATTGTCGATCACCGCCTCATGGGTCGGATCGTCGAAGTCTTCGATATAGTTGACGTTCTGACCGCCCGACGCAAACAGCCGCACCGGCTCGCTGTTGGTCAGCAGACGCATGAGATCAAAGAAATGGCAGCACTTCTCCACCATCGTACCGCCCGTGCGTTTCGAGGACCGGTTCCACATGTCAATCTTGTCGAGGAACGGAAAGCGGTGCTCGACAATCGACATCATGTGCGGTGTGCCCGCAGCGCCGGATTTCGTCTCGTCGATCAGCTTGGTGACGGCGGGCATGAAGCGATACTCCATGCCGACCCAGATCGGCGCTTGGCGCTGGCGTGCTGCGTCCGCCAGCCACCACGCATCATCCTTCTTCGTCGCCGACGGTTTTTCCAGAAGCACCGGTTTGTCGGTCGCCATGAGGTCACGCATGATGGCGATATGTGTGTCGTTCGGCGTCACGACGACAAAGGCGTCGATGTCGTCCAAGACACCATTCAAAAGCGGGGCGTGGGTCTCGAATGTGCGCACATCATTGTGGCCATGGGCCGTGGCGAGCGCGGTCGCTTCATCGCGCATCTGCGGATTGCTGTCGGCGATGGCGGTGACGCGTGCGTCCTTCAACAATGTTATGTTGCGGATGTGCTCTTGGCCCATCATGCCTGCGCCGATGACGGCATAGCGAAGTGGCATGGTCAAACTCTCCCAACCGACCGATCGCCGCATGTACCCCGATTGGCGCGCTTTGCAAGGGGCAGTTTGCCTTGACGCAACGTGCCCGGCTGCCAGACCATGCGCACGATTGTGTGAGGGAGGCCACATGGCACAAAACGATAAAACCGTGCTGATCACAGGCGCGGCCCGGGGCATCGGGCTTGCCGCTGTCGAGCGTTTTCTCAAGGAAGGCTGGAATGTCGTTGGCATCGACAATCGCGGCGAAGCGCTGGAGGGCGCGTTTCGCGGCCTTGAAACCAACCGCGCCCGCGCGATCACCTGCGACGTCGCATTTGAAGAGCAAGTTGCCCATGCCGTGCCGGAAGCCGCCAAATTGTTTGGCGGGCTCAACGCCTTGGTCAACAATGCGGGCGTCGCCGACTTTGCGCCCGCCGAGGCCCATGACTTTGGATTGTGGCGCCAGGTCATGGCAACCAACTTGGATGGGCCGTTTTTGATGACGCAGGCCATCGTCCCGCATCTGAAAGCCGCAGGCGGCGGCGCGATCGTCAACATCACCTCGATTTCCGGTTTGCGCGCCTCCACCATGCGCGTTGCCTATGGAACGTCGAAGGCGGCGCTGGCGCACCTGACCAAGCAATACGCCGCTGAATTGGGCGAGCACCGCATCCGCGTCAACGCCGTCGCGCCCGGACCCGTGGAGACGGAGATGGCGAAGAAGGTTCACTCGGATGCGGTGCGCAAGGCATATTACGACGTGATGCCGATCCCGCGCCACGCCGGAGAGCGCGAATTGGCCAATGCGATCTGGTTCCTGATATCCGATGAGGCCAGCTACATCACCGGCCATGTGTTGGCGGTGGATGGTGGGTTTGACGCGGTAGGGATTGGCATTGACCAGTTGCGGACGCCTTAAAGCGGTTTTGCCGAACTATGGGGCGTTGACCCTATTTCCCAACGGCATCTTGTCTGGTCATATTCGCGCAGAGATTGGAGGCTGTACGATGATCGGATTGCTCAAATTCACCGCGACCATCCTTATCGCGCTTGCCATGGGTGCGAGCGCAGCATTTCCCGTGCACGCAACGACGGGTCCGGGATGCCTTCGCGTCGTGAATGTGCCGGCAGGCGATGTGTTGAATGTGCGCGCAGGCGCATCGTCGAATTCCGCGATTGTGGACCGGATCAGCCCGAAGGCGCAAGGTATCCTCGCGCTGCGCTCGCAGTGCATCCCACTGTCGGCGTCCATGGGGCCAGCGCTGGTGTCCGGTGACGCATTTCAATGGTGGCGCGGTGATTGACGGCTACGTCAAGGCCCGCTTCGTGCGCGATCAGGAATGTCCATGACCCTGACCTTGACCCTGGTCAGCAAGCAGCGAAAAGCGCTTTGGTCGCTTCCAACGCGCGTTTGCTCTGGCGTTTGATTTCGGATGGAACAGGCCGCTCCACTTGGCCCGTCACGAGCCGCACCTGCAGGTCGCCCACCAACAATGACAGCCAAGTGGCGGCGATGTCTTTTGCCGGTGCACCTTCAAGTGCGCCGTCATCAAGAGCGCGTTCAAAGAGGCCTGCAATTCTTGGTAGCACACTGCCTCGGCCAGCCTCGGCCAGTGCTTTTCCAAGTGTGCCCGTGTCATGCACGTCGCCTGCCGCGGCACGGTTGAGCGCAACGGCTTTTTCGCTCGTCAGCACGCTGAGCAGCGCAATGCCGACCGCCTCCAACCCGGCCACCGGATCGCCGCCATCGTCACCGTCAAGCACGGCGTCCAATTGCTCGGTCACACGCGCCGCATTGATCTCGACGAGCGCTCGAAACAGGCCCTGCTTGTTGCCGTACCATTTGTAGAGCGTTTCGTTGGACGCGCCCGCGCGTTTGGCAATCTCCAACATGGATGCGCCCTTGTAGCCCTTTTCTGCGAGCACAAGGTAGGCCGCCTCCTCAATGGCTGCGCGGCGGCGGTCGGCATAACTCGTGTCGTCCTTGGCCATCGCCAACCTTACGAAATCGTCACTTGCACATTTCCGTAAAGAGTTATACGGATAAGTCAAATCGTACAACACTATACGGATAGAAAACATGCCAAACACCTCGCCCATCACAACCTCACTTGTCGTGCTGATCATCATTCAATTGGTGATGCTGTGCGCCATGTTCTTCCAAGCACCGCCATTCCCGCCCTACGTGCTGACGCCATTTGCGATGGGCCCGTTTCTCGGCGCGTCCCTGGCCTGTTGCGCCGCAGCGATCATGCAGGGCCCAACGAGGACACAGTCTGGCCGCGTGCTCGCGGGCCTCGCGGCGCTCATGGCGATGGTCTCCTACGGGCCGCAAAAGTGGTTCGGTCCGGCCACACCGCAAATCTGGCCTGCGGTGCTGGTGGCACAAATCGCAGTCATCGTCATCGCGCACGGCATTTACCGCGCGTTCGCGAGCCGCAGCGCGACCGCCTGAACCAAGCCGGAAATCTGGAGATATCCCATGGAAAACGCCTATCTCGCACACGCGATCAACTTCACGACGCTCGGGCTTTTTGGCCTCATCGCAGGCTTCTTCTATGCCTTTTCGGTCTGCGTGATGCCGGGCCTGAACCGGATCGATCCGACCGCCGCAATCACCGCCATGCAGGCCATCAATGGGGCCGTGCGCAATCCGGTCTTCTTCGTCACGTTTTTCCTGACGCCGGTTTGCGCCATTGCCGCAGCGATTGTTGCTTACAATGGCGGTGATCTTCGCCCAGCGTTGATCATGGTCTCTGCGGCTGCGGTCTATTTTGCGCTGGCGCTGATCCTGACAGCGACCATCAATGTGCCCATGAACGAAACGCTTGCCACGGTCGATCCGAACGCCGCAGATGCAGCGCAGATATGGGCGGACTACAGCGGCCGCTGGACGTTTTGGAACACCGTGCGAACAATCACTTCATTGCTCGCCATGTTGGTTTTTGCATTTGCGATGACCCAAATGGATCGCAGCACACGGCCCATCGCCGATGTCAGCGCTGTTTCCGCCAACCGGTAGGCGTTGGCAGATGCCGATAAAAAAGGCCCGTGCGAGCGGGCCTTTTCATGTGGCGAAATCAGCTGGCCGCTTTCAGCTCCAGCCGCTTTTGGTGGAGGATTGGCTCTGTGTAGCCGGACGGTTGAACCAATCCCTTCAGCACCAAATCAAGCGCGGCTTGAAACGCGATACCGTCATAGCCCGGCGCCATTGGGATGTAGCTGGGATCGCCCGCGTTTTGCGCATCGACCTTCACCGCCATCTTTTTCATCGTCGCGACCACCTGCTCTTCGGTGATCACGCCGTGCAGCAGCCAGTTGGCCATGTGCTGCGATGAAATGCGCAGCGTCGCGCGGTCTTCCATCAGGCCGATATCGTTGATGTCCGGCACCTTCGAACAGCCAACGCCTTGATCGACCCAGCGGACAACATAACCGAGAATGCCCTGCGCATTGTTGTCGAGTTCGGCCTGGATGTCTTCCGGCGCCCAGTTGGGACGCACGGCAACCGGGATCGACAAGATATCATCGAGCGACGCACGATCCCGCTTGGCGAGATCATCCTGCACGTTGGCGACACTGACCTGATGATAGTGAGTCACATGCAGTGTCGCAGCCGTCGGCGAGGGCACCCAAGCGCAATTGGCACCGGCTTTGGGATGCCCGATTTTCTGCTCCAGCATGGCATTCATGAGGTCCGGCATCGCCCACATGCCCTTACCGATCTGGGCCCGGCCACGCAGGCCGCATTCCAGTCCGATGTCGACATTCCAATCCTCATAGGCCTTGATCCATGGTGCGGCCTTCATATCGCTTTTACGGATCATCGGGCCCGCATGCATGGAGGTGTGCATTTCATCGCCCGTGCGGTCTAGGAAGCCGGTGTTGATGAACACAACACGGTTCTTGGCAGCGCGGATGCACTCTTTGAGGTTCACCGTCGTGCGGCGCTCCTCATCCATAATGCCCATCTTGATCGTGTTGGTCGCCATGCCGATGGCGGCTTCCACGCGGGCGAATATTTCGTCGGCAAAGGATACTTCTTCCGGCCCATGCATTTTGGGCTTCACCACATACATGCAGCCCTTGGCGGAGTTCTTGCGGCGACCATTGGGGCCAACATCGTGCAGAGCGATCAGCCCGGTGCACATGGCATCCATAATACCCTCCGGGATCTCCGACCCATCTTCCAACAGGATCGCCGGATTGGTCATCAAGTGACCGACGTTGCGGATGAGCATGAGCGCACGGCCGGAATAGGTCCAATCTTTGCCGTCCGGCGCGGTTAATCTGACGTCGTCATTAAGCGCGCGCGTCACCATCTTGCCGCCCTTTTCAAAGCTCTCTTCCAGATCGCCTTTCATCAGGCCGAGCCAATTTGTGTAGACGAGCGTCTTGTCCGCAGCGTCAACGGCGGCAACGGAATCTTCGCAGTCCATGATCGCAGTGATCGCGCTTTCGAGCACGACGTCTGAAATCCCTGCCGGATCGGTCTTGCCGATAGGATGGTCGGGGTCGATCACGATGTTGATGTGCAAGCCGTTCTTGACGAGCATGACCTCTTCAAGGCCAACATCCTTATGGCCCCAGGCGACAAGCTGCCCCGGATCGGCCAGACCGGTTTCGCCGGAAGCCGTCGCGCAAATCAGGATGCCGTCGCGTACATCAAGCGCCGTCACATCGGCCCACGAACCGGAAACGAGCGGTGCGGAAGCGTTCAGCAGGTTTTTCGCCCAAGCGATAACGCGGCCGCCGCGTTCGGCATCATAACCCTTGCCTGATGGCAGATCGCCCATCGCGTCTGTGCCGTAAAGCGCATCATAAAGCGAACCCCAGCGCGCATTGGCGGCGTTGAGCGCAAAGCGCGCATTCATGATCGGCACCACCAATTGCGGCCCGGCAATGTCTGCAATCGCCGCGTCAACATCATCGGTCTCGACAGAAAACGCCGGACCCTCTTCGACCAGATAGCCGATCTCCTTCAGGAAGCTTTTGTAGGAATCCATCTCGGCGGGCATGCCGTTGGCCTTGTGCCACGCGTCCAGCTTTGCCTGCAGATCGTTGCGTTTTTCCAGCAACGCCGTGTTCTTTGGTGCCAGCTCATGGGCGATCTTGGAAAACGCGCTCCAGAAGGCATCTGCCTCGACACCGGTGCCTGGCATGGCCTCTGTCTCCAGAAACGCCGCCAGTTCCGCATCCACCTGGAGCCCGTGCTTGTTCACGCGTTCGCTCATCTCATTCTCCGCTGATCCATGATTTGGCGCGGTTATGAAGCGTCGGCGATTTGTGTCAATCCGGCGATAGTGAGAAAGATTTTGTCCGTGGCGGAAAGATCAAGCTCGGCGCGGTTCGACCCTCATCGGCAGTCCGTTCTCCGCCTGAACGGTCAGCTTCTGCACCGGCCATGGGTTGAGGCCCGGTGCGGGTTCAAAGCGGAATTCCTTGAGCAGCAGCGCCAGCGCAATGACCGCTTCTTGCAGCGCAAAGATGGCACCGATGCAAATACGCGGGCCGACGCCGAACGGCAGATATTGAAACCGGTCGATCTTGTCGCGGTTTTCCGGCCAAAAGCGTTTTGGCATAAACGCGTTTGGCAGCTCCCAATACAGTCGATGCCGGTGCAAAACCCATGGCATGACGAGCACGGTATTGCCCGCGTCGATTTCCAATTTCTTGCCGTCGGAGAATTCAAACACCTCATCCTTGATGGCCATGCGATTGATCGAGGGTGCGGGCGGATAAAGGCGCATGGCTTCTTCAAAGGCTGCGCGCGTCTTCGGCATCCGGTCCAGCCATTCCACAGGCGGCGGCTCATCTGCCAACACCTCTGAAATCTCGTCTTCGACGATGGCGCGTTCATGCGGCGCGTTGGCCAGCAGGTAAAGCGTCCAGCCAAGCGCGCGCGCCGTCGTTTCGTGGCCGGCACCAATGAAGGTGACGAGGTTGTCCTCGATTTCATCAGCCGACAAACCATCCGGCCCCTCGGCGTTCAACAGCAATGTGAGGAAATCGTTCTTCACAGCGTCGGGATCGGCCTGCATTTTGCGGCGGCGCTCATTCATCGTGTTGCGCACGATATCGCGAAACTTTTGCATCACCCCGCGCCCGCGGATGCGCTGAATGCGCGGCATCCATTCAGGTGCCTTGATGAAATCCAGCGGATCAACCCGCCCCATGGTGGACAACAGCTTGTCGACGTCTTCGGCAAAGTCGACGCCTTCGGTCATCACCTCATCGGAGAACAGCGTCACCGCCAGCACTTCATAGGTCAGTTCCGTCATGTCGACGGAGACGTCATGCGTGCCAGGTGCGTCGCGGTAGCGGTCGAGAAACTCTTCGACGCGCACCTTCATCATGTCCGCAAAGCCCTGAATGTGGCGCGGCGTGAAGACCGGCGCCATGGCCTTGCGCGAACGTTTCCAGGTCTCGTCTTCCGCCGTCAAAAGTCCGTCGCGCAGGATCGGGCGCAGGATCAGCTGGCGAATGCGCGCCATGCGGTAATTCTTGGCATTGTCGACCAGCACATGGCGGATCAATTCCGGATGGTTGGCGATGACGGTCGTCTCATTGATGAACGACGCTTTGATGTGCGTCATCGTGTAGGACGGCTCACCCCATAGCTCCAACGGATTGCGCATGACCGTGCGGATGACTTCGAGCCGCGACGGCGGCTTCGTGCGCGGCACGGGATGCGGCGGGATGAAAGGCTGCGGTTGTGTGTCCATCGGATGGGCCCTCGCTTACGCGATTATATGGTGTGCGGCCGACCGCGGTCAAAGCGTGACGGTTACGCCCCGAGGCATTTGCGGCGCGCCAAATGTCACGGGCTCATCGCCCGGTGACCAGGGTTTGTGCTTGGCCATGGCCATCTCGAATGGCGTTGAACCCAGAAAGCGCTCCAGCCAGTTGATCACATCGCGCCAGTCCTGCGCCCAAAACCAGGCTCGATCGACATGAGCGTATTGGCGAACAAATGGCAGGAGTGCGTAGTCCGCCCATGTCGCCCGGTCGCCAAGCAGCCACTCATGTGACGCCAGCCGACCCTGATGGCCCCTGACAATTTTAGCGGCCATATCGCGCTGCCGCGCCGCGTCGATGTGTTCGTCCGGATAGCGGTTGGGATATTTGTAGCGGTCAAGCGCGCGCTTGAACGAACCGTCATTGGCGTCGATCAACGCCTTCATTTGCGAGCGATCACCATCCAGCCAACCGCCGGGGTCTGACTGCGCCAAGGCCCAATCGCCGATGTCGCGGCTTTCATCAATGACAGCTCCATCACTCAGCACGAGCACAGGGACGGTCGCCTTGGGCGACGCTTCGATCATTGCTTGCGGCTTGTCGCGCAAGAGGATTTCACGCAATTCCACGGTGAGCCCGGACGCCAGAATGGCCAGCCGGGCGCGCATTGCGTAGGGGCAGCGGCGGAACGAGTATAGAATTGGCAGTGGCGTTTTGGGCATCACTTGCTAAATACGCGTCCAGCCCACCGCAATCAAACATCCAATAAACGGGGACATCGCCATGAAAACGCGCAAGCTTGGCCGCACGGGCATAAACGTGCCGGAAATCTGTCTTGGCACCATGACTTGGGGCTCGCAAAACTCCGAAGACGAAGCCCATGAACAGATGAACTACGCCATGGAAGTTGGCGTCAATTTCTTTGACACCGCCGAAATGTATCCTGTTACGCCCTACACGCATGAAACGCAGGGCGACACGGAAAGCATCATCGGCACATGGCTCGCCGAGCGCGAAAAGCGCGATGATGTCATTGTCGCCACAAAGGTCGTTGGCCCGGGCGGCCATGGCGTTGATGGTGGCAAGCCGAACGACTTCAAGAAGGTCAAAGCGGCCTGTGAACGCTCACTTAAGCGGCTGCAAACCGACTATATCGATCTTTATCAGGTGCACTGGCCAAACCGTGGCTCATACCATTTTCGCCAAAACTGGTCTTACACGCCGTGGGAGCAGGACGCCCAGCGTGCGCTCAACGACACCCACGAAATCCTGCGGGCGCTCGCCGAATTGGAGAAAGAGGGCAAGATCTGTCACGTCGGCCTCTCCAACGACACGGCTTGGGGCACGATGCAATATCTCAAGCTCGCCGAGGAAAAAGGCTGGCCACGCATCTCCACCATGCAGAACGAATATTCGCTTCTGCACCGCATCTACGATCTCGACATGGCCGAGATGGGCCATCACGAGGATGTCGGCCTCTTAACCTATACGTCGCTCGCAGGCGGGTTGTTAACCGGCAAATATGAAGGCGGTGATGTGCCAGATGGATCGCGCATGTCGATCAATCCGAGCCTGCATGGCCGCTTGCACGAGCGCTCTGCACCGGCCGTGACCGCTTACTTGAACATCGCCAAAAAGCACGGTCTCGACCCCACGCAAATGGCGCTGGCGTGGTGTCTGACGCGGCCGTTCCTGACATCGATCATCATCGGCGCGACCACGATGGAGCAGTTGAAAACATGCATCGACGCGGCAGAGCTCACCCTGTCCGATGACGTGCTCGCCGAAATCGACGCGACGCATAAGCAATATCCGATCCCGCTTTGATGGGCGGATATCAGGCAGCCTTCTTGGCGCTGACCTGATAATCCTTGATCGCATCAAACACGATGCCGGGCGCGCGCTCGGCTTCGTAATTGAGCGAAAACGCGTTTTCGGCCAAAAACACCGGGTCACCGTCCAAATCGCGGGCAATCGACGCGCGTTGCTTGTCCATGAACGCATCAAGCGCCTGCCGGTCATCGGATGAAATCCAACGACACATGGAAAAACGTGCCGTCTCAAACGCGACGGGCAAATTGTATTCCACGTCGAGCCGCGCCTCGAGCACATCAAGCTGCAAAGCACCCACAACGCCGACCACGGACGGTGAACCGTCTTCGGGCAGGAAGAGCTGCACAACACCTTCCTCCGCCATCTGCTGCAGCGCTTCGGTGAGCTTTTTGCCTTTCATGGCATCTTTCAGCCGCACCCGGCGCAGAATTTCGGGCGCAAAGTTCGGGACGCCGTGAAAGACGAGCGGTTCGCCTTCGCTCAGCGTGTCGCCAATGCGCAGCGCCCCGTGGTTGGGAATGCCGACCACATCGCCCGCAAGCGCCGTGTCGGCCGTTTGCCGCTGGTGTGCAAAAAAGAACTGTGGCGCAGACAGCGTGATTGCCTTGCCGGTGCGCGAGAGATTGGCCTTCATCCCGCGGTTCAGCGCTCCGGAACACACCCGCGCAAAGGCAATGCGGTCGCGGTGGTTGGGGTCCATATTGGCTTGGATCTTGAAAACAAATGCGCTCATCTTTGGCTCGGTCGCCACCACTTCGCGGCTTTCGGCTTTTTGCGCACGCGGCTGCGGTGCAAATTCACCCAGAGCTTCGATGAGATCACGCACGCCGAAATTGCGCAGTGCCGACCCCCAATAGACCGGCGTCATATGCCCTTCCGCATAGGCTTGCGGGTCAAATGGATTGCACGCCTCGCGCGCGAGGTTGACTTGATCCGCAAATTCTTCTTGCTCATTCGTCGGCAAAAGACCTGCCGCACTGTCGGCTTCCGGACCGTTGACCTGTATGCGGTCCACCTGCTCGTCGGCACCGCGAACGGCGTTCTTTGACAGATGATATGTGCCGCAAAACGTCTTCGCCCGCCCAATCGGCCAGGTGACCGGTGCGGTATCAAGCGCGAGCTTTTGCTCCACCTCATCCAAAATCTCAAACGGATCGCGACTTTCGCGGTCCATCTTGTTGACGAAGGTGATGATGGGAATGTCGCGCAGGCGGCAAACCTCAAAGAGCTTCAGCGTGCGTGGTTCAATACCCTTGGCGGCGTCGATGACCATGACCGCGGAATCCACCGCAGACAATGTGCGATAGGTGTCGTCGGCAAAATCCTCGTGGCCGGGCGTATCGAGCAGGTTGAAGACGTTGTCGCCATATTCAAACGTCATCACCGAGGTCACAACCGAAATGCCGCGCTCGCGCTCGATCTTCATCCAGTCGGAGCGCGACTGCGTGCGGTTCTTCTTCGCCTTGACCTCGCCGGCAAGCTGGATCGCACCGCCAAACAGCAGAAGCTTTTCTGTCAGCGTGGTTTTACCTGCATCCGGGTGCGCGATGATGGCGAATGTGCGCCTGCGCGCGACTTGGTTTTCAAGATCGATTGGCATGATGTTTCAGCATTGATGACGGCGGGTGATTGGCAGGCGCACCGATTTAAGTCAACGTGAACGGCGTGATCGGGTGAGCCGCGGATGCGGAGGAAGACGCAGTAGGACGAGGCGATGTCTGACAAGCTGGACGTGATGAATGTCAATGTTCCGGGCCACGTGCAACGCGTTGATGCGGGCAAGTATCACGCGATGAAGGCGGCCATGTTGAAGGTCATGGCCAACCGCGAGCCCGGTCTGACCGCCAAGGAAATCAAGGAGGCGGCGATACCGCACCTGCCGGAAGACCTGTTTCCAGGCGGAAAGACAGCAGGCTGGTGGCAAAAGACGGTGCAGCTCGACCTGGAAGCAAAGGGCGTCATCGCCCGGTCGCAAACGTCGCCGCTGCGCTTTTGGCTGACAGGAAAGGACGCATGAAAATGGCTTATGTTGATGGTTTCGTGGCGGCGGTTCCGCTCGCCAACAAGGACAAATACATCCAGCATGTGCGCGACGCGGCAATCGCGTTCATGGATCATGGCGCGACAGGGGTTGTCGAGTGCTGGCAAGACGACGTGCCCGACGGCGAAGTGACGTCGTTTCCGCTGGCTGTGAAACGCAATGACGACGAAGCGGTGGTGTTTTCATGGGTCACGTGGGCGTCGAAAGAAGCGCGGGATGCGGGTCTTGCAAACGTGTTCTCCGACCCGCGAATGCAGCCTGATGTCAATCCGATGCCGCTTGATGGCAAACGCCTGATCTATGGCGGCTTTGAGGTGATCCATCAGTCTTGACGCTGGGCGGGCCAGCGGCCATCACCGCGCATATGAGCGCGCCGCTGATCGAAATGTTCCAATTGCCGCATGGCGAAGGCCTGCCGCTTCCGGCCTATGAAACGGCGGGCGCGGCGGGCATGGATCTGCGCGCTGCCGTGTCGGATGTGGAGCCGCTTTTGCTTGCGCCGGGCCACCGGCATCTCGTGCCGACCGGGCTCATCATGGCGATCCCACATGGTCATGAAGGGCAGGTGCGCCCACGCTCGGGGTTGGCGCTCAAACACGGCATCACATGTCTCAACACACCCGGTACAATTGATGCGGACTATCGCGGCCAAGTGCAGGTGTTGCTGATCAATCTCGGCCAAGAGCCGTTCGAAATCACGCGCGGCATGCGCATCGCGCAGCTTGTCATCACACCCGCGCCGCAAGCCGCAATCAAAGTTAGCAAAACACCGCTTGATTACACAGCGCGTGGCACCGGCGGTTTCGGGTCGACGGGGACAGGCTGATGCGCGACTCAATACTTGTCATTTTCGATTGCGATGGAGTTCTGGTCGATACCGAGCAGGCAACCAATGAATGGATTGCCGCCGAGATCACAAAGGCTGGCCTGCCAATCACTGCTCATGAGTGCCGCAAGCGTTATGTCGGGCTGTCGATGTTTTCCATGCGACCGAAGCTGCTCGCCGAAGAAGGCATCGATGTGGGCGAGAACTTTCCCGGGCGCTGGCGCGCGGCAATCCCGACCGTCCTCGGCGAAGGTGTTCAGGGGATGCCGCACATTAAAGCTGCGTTGGATGCGCTCGATAAGGCAAACATCAGATATTGCGTCGCGTCCTCCGGTACCGTCGAGAAGATGAACATGACGCTTGGCGCAACCGGCTTGCTTTCGCGGCTGTCCGATGTCTTGTTTTCGGCGACCATGGTCGAAAACGGCAAACCTGCGCCGGACCTCTTTTTGCACGCAGCCAACGCGATGGGCTTTTCACCGGTGCAGTGCATCGTTGTCGAGGACAGCCCGTTTGGGGCGCAGGGTGCGGCTTTCGCCGGAAAGCGGTGTTTGGGCTATGTGGGTGACCCGCTTACCGATGCCGAAGGCCTTGCCACGCATGGCGCGAGGCTTTTCGATGACATGCGTGATCTACCGGAAATGGTCATGACGCCTGTTGGAGCAGCAGAATGGAACTGAGCAATTTTGTCACCTATGCCGTGGCTTTGGGCATTGCGGCGGTCATCCCCGGGCCAGGCGTGATCGCCCTTGTCGCCAATGCGCTTGGCGCAGGATTTCGACACACTTTTCCGATGCTGTTGGGCCTTACGCTCGGTGACGTGATTTATCTGGCAGCCGCGATCCTTGGGCTGGCATGGCTTGCCCAGACCTTCGGGGCGGCGTTCGTGGTCATCAAATATTGTGGCGCCGCGTATCTCGCTTGGATGGCGTGGAAAATGTGGCGCAGTGGGATCACGGGCCAAACCGTGGAAGCCAATGCGGGACGCAATGTCTGGGCAACCTTTGGCGCGGGACTTTTCGTGACCCTCGGCAACCCCAAGACGATTGTTTTCTATCTCGCGCTTTTGCCGAACCTGATGGACCTGACAAGCGTGACGCCAGCCGGTTTTGCAACGCTTGTCATCATCACATTTGCCGTGCTGGTTGTCACGATGACGCCTTACATTGCATTG
>JBCBHR010000008.1:0-13979 GCA_038525365.1 Pseudomonadota bacterium
AGAACGAGGACATCAAGGTGATGAGCATTGCGGACATGGTTTCGCGGTTCACGTCAACGCTCTCGACGCTTGGTTTCATCGCGCTCCTGTTTAACTTCTCCGGTTTCTTTCCGGTGGTGCCGTGGCTTGGCATCTTGGCGATGATCGCAGCGCCCACCATTGGCGGCCTGTTGCAAACCGCGCTGTCGCGGACACGCGAATTCGATGCCGACTATGGTGCAGCGCTTTTGACCGGCGATCCCGATGGCCTGTCCAGTGCGCTGACAAAGCTGGAGCGCGCGTATCGCCGCCGCTTGGAAGCCATGGCCTTTCCCGTTGGGCGCATGGCGGAGCCGTCGCTCTTGCGCACGCACCCGCCGACCGAGCAGCGCATTGAGCGCCTGAGCGCGCTCAAGGAGACCTTGGTCGCCGAACCCATCGCCGCGCCGCAACCCGCACCTCAATCGCAATCACAAACCGCTGCGCGCCCCACGCGATCATCCGTGCCCCGCGTCGGCCCGCGTTTTGGGCGCACAATGGAGTTCGCGCAACGCGATGATTGGCTTCGTCTGTCCGCCGACGTGACGCCGGTCGAACACGTTATCGCCAATGCGCAAGCCGAATGCGCAGCCTGTGATGAAAGCCTCAACGCCCCGGAAAATCACGGCGATCGGCCCCGCATCCGCCTGCGCTCCGGCGGCGTGTGGTGGTAGGCCCTAAACGTCAGCCCAATCACCGGACGTGCCGGACGCAAAGATCGCGTCGAGGACGCGCTGGTTTTTGACCGAGTTTTCCAGCGTGAAAACGTCACCTTGGCCGTTCACCGCGCGCACAAATGCTTCGACTTGCAGCCGGTATTGGTCGATGCCTGTATAACGGAACACCTGCGTCTCGCTGTGCGCCTGATTGTGCAGCCGCACCTCGTCGCCTTCATAAAGATTTGAGTTGAACGGGCAGGTCATCTCGATGAAGCCCTCATCGCCGTGAAATGCGATGTGCTGCCGATTGGCCATTTGCGTGGCGATGTAAAACGTCTGCTCAAACGTCCCATAGTCCGCCCGAATTGAGGCATAGCGATCCGTGCCGAAATCCGGATCATAGTCCACAGTCGCATGCACTTTGATCGGCTCGGCTCCGGTCGCAAAGCGTGTGCCAACGGTCGGATAGACGCCGATGTCAGGGATGACACCGCCACCCAGCTCGGGGATGTTGCGCATGTTTTGCGCGTCGCGATTGAAATAGGTGAACGCCGCATCGACTTGCCGCAGCGTCCCGATTGCGCCATCGGCGATGAGGTCTCGCACTTTGTGCCACTGCGGATGGTAGGTCACCATGAAGGCTTCGGAGACGATGACGCCATTGCGGTCACGCGCTTCGATCACCGGTGCAATGTCCTCAGCCTTCAACGCCAGTGGCTTTTCCACGAGCACGTGCTTACCCGCATCCGCTGCCTTGATCGCCCATTCCACATGCGCGTCGGTTGTGAGCGGAATGTAGACGCCGTCGATCACGTCGCTGTCGAGCATGCCCTGATAGGAGCCGAATGCATGAGGCGCGTTATACGATGTGGCAAGCGCTTGCGCCTTGCCGAGATCGCGGCTCGCGACGGCGGCGATCACGCCATTGTCGGATGCCATGATCGCCGGATTGACGTGGTCGCGGCCAATCTGTGCCGTCGACATAATACCCCAGTTAAACATCGCTCTTCCTCCCAAACGCTGACTTAACCCTTATCGGCTACGCTTTGCACGGGAAAGCGGGGTTCAGGCCAAATGCGATACGGACGTGATGGCACACTGACGGCAAAGCCGCTCGAAGAGACACCTGCCGACCTGATCGCGCGGGACCTGATGCCGGGCGAAACGCTCATCTGGGCCGACAAGCCCGCCGCACCACGCCGATACGCTTGGGCCGCTTGGCCGGTCGCAGCCTTTGGCTTTCCATTCTTCAGCTTCGCGGCGTTTTGGACTTACTTGGCCTCAAGTTCGCTGCGCAACGGCAACACCGACGGCGTGGACGGCGTCTTTTCCGTCGTATTCCCCATGTTCGGTATTCCGTTTCTCTTGGTTGGTGCGGGCCTTATGTTGACCCCGTTTTACGCTTGGTGGCTCGCTACGCGCACCATCTTTGGGCTGACTGACAAGCGCTTGATCATCGGCAAGCGCGCCCATGGTGGCAGTATCCGCTCATGGACGTATGATCGCGTCACCAGCATTCGCCGCGACGGTGGCGCCAGTGATACGGACATTGGTGACGTGTTTTTCGTAGAGGCGACCAAAGGCCCTGCCGATGATCGCAGCGTCGAGAAGATCGGCTTCATCGGCATCACCAACCCCAAAGCCGTCGCGCAGGAAATTCAAAAGCGTCTGGACAGGCTAAAATCGCCGTCGCCGTTACAATCCCGCTGACGCAGCCCGCGCGCGCACCTCGGCAAACGTCCAATCGCGTTTGAGCGCGCCATTTTCCCAAACAGTTTGCATCATGTTCTCGCGGTCTGCGATGTCCTTGAGAGGAACTGCGGCGGGCGCATCGCCTTCCATTACCACGGCTTGGCGATAACGCTTTGACGCTTTGCCGGGATCAGTTTTCGGGTCTTTGGAAATGCCGTGCCAAGAGCCGTCTTTGTCCTGGCGGGCATTGGCCTTCATCGCAAAGCGCAGCGTGTCGCGATTGACCCGCTGCAACAGCCCCGCGCCCATGCCAAACGCCAAATTCTCCGCCGACCAGCCGCGCTCTTCCAGCGTGTCGAGCAGAACGCGTATGGTCTTTGGCGTGATCCCGTCACCTTGGATCACCCGCACGCACGGTGCCAAGACCTTAAAGCCCTTCGCGTTGACGGAGTGGCCGAAAATCTCGCCGAGCATCTCAACGGTGTCGATTGGCACGCGCGTGGCGTCGCCACTGTCAGGACGGACAACGAGCGTGCCGCCAAACGTTTCAACCTTGTCCTTCAGTTCCTCGCCCCAGATTTTGCGTACGGCGCGGAAGAGGTCATAGGAATCGGAGACCACGGCAACCAGTTTTCCGTCGCCACCAAACTGGTCAATCATGTTCTCATAGGCATCGGCCTCGCGCTCTTCGCCCCATGAGGTCATGGTTGAGTGTTCGGCGGCAGGGATCGAGAACCCGGCCATTTCTTCGCCGTAGAAGCGTTTCGCCCAGACCAGGCCTGAGACTGTGTCTGTGCCCATGAAATTGACGAGATGTGCCGCGCCACCAATGCCCGCCTGCTCAAACGACGTTGCGCCGCGTGCGCCAAAATCATGCAGCCGGAAGGGCAAAACGCCCGCCGGATCATCGCAGGTTCGATCAAGCGACGCCGCAATCATCTGGCGCACATGCCACGACACCGTCGCCACGGTGGAAGGATACCAGACGGCGCGAAGAAGCGATGTCTCAATGAATGTCGGCAGCCAGAAGAAATCGGGATCCGTATTGCGCACCTGCACGAGCGGCGTGCCAACCGGTACGACAGAACCCTCCGGCAGCGCCTCGATGGTAATGGGAAGCATGCCGCCATGCTTGTCCACCAGCGTATCCCAGGCGGCGCGGTTAAACGGGAGGCCATGCGCCGTGACCACCGCGTCCGCCTCGTCGACATCGGCTTTTTTCACGGGCTTGGAGAGATATTCCTTCAAGAACATCTGCAGCCCGAAGAACACGACATTCTCATATTCACCGCCGCGCCGTGGCTCGATGTAAGCCGACACCGCAGCCGTCTCCGGCGGGTACTGCGCAAAATGCGAGTATTTGTAGGAGTCCGTGTTGAGGATGAGGTTCATGGTCTTGCGTCCCGCGTCAGCGCGCGAACATAGATCATTTTCAGGCGGCGTCGACTACCAAGCCACGATGTCGACTTCCGGCCAGTTGCGTTTCGCTCGCGCGCCTTTTTCCTCATGGGTTTCGCGATTGACCATGGCGTGGTTCGGCGTCACCCGAAAAGCAAATATATCCGCCAATCCAAACGGCGCTTCGATCAAAAGCCGGTCGTCTGGCAATAGCCGCACGCCGACCGCGTGCGTCTTGGATGCAAACCGCTTCAACGGCTCGCGGCTGTTGCTATAGACAGGGCAATCGCGTCCAAATTTTTGACGATACCAGAGATGGACACGCGCCTGGTTGCGAATTTCAACTGGCAGCGGGTGACCTCCAAAGGCGACATCGCCACGCCTGATCACCGCGTTCTCTGCCTCATATGACAGGTCACGGTCATCAAAATAGAAGAGATCAATGTCCTTGATCCCATATCCTGGCTCGCGACCCGTCAAATGGTTCCACACGCTGTTGTAGATCGCGCCCGACACAATCAGCCAGTCCGGTAGAGCCATCTCGCGCGCGATCTGCAAAGCCTGCCAGACCAGCGGGTCAGCGCGCAAGATCGCTTCAAGCGCCTCAAGCTGCTTATCCGGCGAAGTATCGACGAAGCGGAGGTGGTTCATGGGCTTGTTTGATCCGATTCGACGACGCGCCGCATCCGAAATCAGTCGCGCAAAGCTGTTCGACACGTCCAACATGTGCTACATGTCCGACAAAGGAGACACGACCATGGGTTCCATCTCAATCCGCGTTGACGACGAAATCAAAGAACGCTGGGCTGATCTTGCCGAAGAGCACGGCCTCAACCCAAGCCAGCTGATGCGCGATGCCATCATAAACAAGCTTGAGGAGTTGGAGGATTACTATGTGGTCAAAGAGCGCTTGAGAAAACCGTATAAGACGATCCCAGCTGAAGAGGTTTGGAAGCAACTTGGCCTCGAAGACTGATTTTCACCCCGACGCGCTAAGGGAACTTCAAAAGCTCGATAAAACGATCCTTCGCCGTATCAAGAAGGCGGTGAAGGGTCTGGAAGCTCTGGACGACCCGCGCCAACGGCTCATTCCCTACACCGAGACCCTATCTGGTTTTTGGAAGCTTCGCGTGGGCGATTACCGCCTAATCTGTGAACTCAAGCGCGATGGTGACGGGAACTTCGTGCTCATCATCCATGTTGCCCATCGCAGCCAAGTCTATTCCAGACGCGGTCAGCGCATCGTTGAGCGGCGTTCGTCCGAAGACTAGCCCCTCAACACGCCGCCAACCTTTTCGCCAGCCTTCACCACTGCCGTTTGCAGCGCATCCAGATCTTCGTCTGTCAGCGTCGCTTCGGTCGGTTGTATCTCAACTTCGAGCGCGATCGATTTTTTGTCGTCGCCAAGAGATGCGCCTTCGAACACGTCGAATACGTTGACGCCCGTGATAAGCTTTTTGTCCGCGCCCGCGACGGCCCGCACGAGTTGCTGGGCTGCGACCGATTTGTCGACCACAAACGCGAAGTCGCGTGTCACGGCTTGAAAGGGCGAAAGATCGAGGCGCGGTTTGGTGCGCGTCGCTTTCTTCTTCGGCTCCGGGATGGCGTCGAGATAGACCTCAAATCCGCAAATCGGGCCCTTCACATCCAGCGCATCGAGTGTCTTGGGATGGAACTCACCGAAATGGCCGAGCACGTTTTTCGGACCAAGCTTGATCACGCCGGAGCGACCAGGATGATACCAATCGGGCGCCGCGGCTTCGACCTGCAGATTGCCAACGGGCGCACCGGCTGCTTCAAGCGCTGCGAACGCATCGGCCTTGGCCATGAACACGGAAACCGACGGAAAGTTGCCGATCCAGTGTCTGCCAGATCCGGCAAGCCCGGCCGTGCCGCGCCGAATGCCACCGGCGACGCGTCGCTGCCCCTCCGGTGTATCATCTTCATAGATGCCAGACACTTCGAACACCGCCACATCGCCATAGCCGAAATTTGCGTTTCGCTGCGCGGCCGCCATCAGGCCCGGCAGAAGCGATGGTCGCATGTCCGACATGTCTGCTGCGATCGGGTTTTCGAGTTTCAGGGCTTCCGATCCGCCACCGAAAAGCTTGGCGTGATCTTCGGGGATGAACGACCACGTGACAGCCTCCATCATGCCGCGCGCGGCCAGCGCACGCTTTGCTGAGCGGGTTCGGATTTGCAGTGTTGTCAGGATTTTTGCGTTGACTGAGCCAGTCGAGGACAGCGGCTGCGGCTCGATGTTGTTGATGCCGTGGATGCGCATGACCTCTTCGACTAGGTCGGCCTTGCCTTCCACATCCGGTCGCCAGGACGGCACGGCGACTTCAGCCGTATCACCCTTGTCCGCAACGCCAAAGCCGAGGCGCTCAAGGATCGCAATGCTCTCATCTTTCGTCACGTCGATCCCGGTGAGGCGTTTCACTTCCGCGTAGGGGAACGGGACCGACTTAGCCGTGTAACCGTCATAGCCAATGATGTGCGCCTCGGTCGGCTTACCACCGCACAGGTCGGTGACAAGCTGAGTAGCAAGCTCCATGCCATCGACCATGAAGTCCGGATCAACGCCGCGCTCAAAGCGATAGCGTGCATCTGTGATCACGCCGAGATCGCGGCCAGTGCGGGCAATGTTGAGCGGGTTCCAAAGCGCGCTTTCAATGAGCACATCGGTCGTCGTCTCGTCACAACCGCTCTCCTCGCCACCCATGATGCCTGCGATGGATTCCGGCCCGCGATCATCGGCAATCGTGCACATCTCGCTGGTTAAAGCGTATTGCTTGCCGTCAAGGCCTGTAATGGTTTCGCCGTCCTTGGCGCGGCGCACAATCAGATCGCCCTGAACCTTGGCGGCGTCGAAAACGTGCAGCGGACGGCCCCAGCCGAACGTCACATAATTGGTGATGTCAACCAGCGCAGAAATCGGACGCAGGCCAATCGCGATAAGCCGCTGCTGCATCCATTTCGGCGATGGCCCGTTGTTCACGCCTTTGACCATGCGCAGCGCGAAGCCGGGGCAAAGGTCGGCGTCTTTGATGGAAACCGTGACCGGGCATGGGCCTTTGCCGAGTGCAGGTTTGATGCCGTGCGGCTTGAGCGTTCCAAGGCCTGATGCGGCCAGATCGCGTGCAATGCCGTAAACGCCTGTGCAATCGGGCCGGTTCGGCGTCAGGCCGATTTCGATAACCGGGTCGTCCAGCCCGGCATAGGTCGCGAAACTCTCACCAACCGGCGCGTCGTCTGCCAAATCGATGATGCCATCATGGGCGTCTGACATCTCCAGTTCGCGCTCCGAGCACATCATGCCAAAGCTCTCCACACCGCGGATCTTGCCGACCGACAATGTGATGTCGATGCCCGGCACGTAAGTTCCCGGCGCCGCAAAAGCGCCAACCAAACCTTCGCGCGCGTTCGGTGCACCGCAAACCACCTGCACCGGCTTGCCGTCACCGGCATCGACCATCAGCACTTTCAGCTTGTCGGCATCAGGATGCTTTTCGGCGGACACGACGCGAGCGATCTTGAAGGGAGCAAACGCGCTCTTGTCGTCAACCTCCTCGACCTCAAGGCCGATCATGGTCAGCCGCTCGACGATCGCGTCCAGCGTCGCGTCTGTTTCCAAATGATCCTTGAGCCAGGACAGGGTGAATTTCATTGGTCTTTGTCCGTTTTCGTGCCGTCGAGCACCTCCACTAAACGGAAGCGCTCGCAGATCAATTCCATGTCGGGCGAAAAGCCGCCATTGCGTTCGAAAAACACACGATGGCCGCTGCGCCAGTCTTCGAGGGTGAGCAGGCCTTCGCCCTCATCGCGGGCAAACTCGGCGTCCACTTGTTCAAACCGGCAGCGCGTCACCGAAAGCGTCTCGATCAGCGCGGCGTCTTGCCCGTTGCCGTCAAGGACGATGTCGCGGCGTCCAACAACCGGCATGGGTTCACCGCCCGGCTCAAAATCGCGCGCGGCGCCGCAGGTGGCCGTTTTCTGTCCCGCAATGACGAGCGCCAACAATTCGTCCGCCATCTGCGCGCTGTCGCCAAAGGAAAACCGGACCGCTTCCGTCAGATCAGGTCGGGTCATTGCTTCTTTCCGTTGCGCTTCTTCTTGCCCGGTTCTGTGGACTGCTGCCGCGCTTCGGCACGCTTTTCCAGTTCGTCAAAAATGACAAACCCGATCTTGAGCCCGTCATCTTCCGGGTTGGTCTCGTTGGTCGTGCTCTTGGTGATCGTCAAAGCCAATTGGCTTGCATGAATGAGCAGCGCTACCGGGCGTTTGTCAGATATCAGATGCCCATCAACGCGGATCATGTCGCCGTCTTCGGGAAACACACCCGACACGATCATAGGTCCCGCAGCGCTGATCGCCGCGATTTCCAACTGCTCGGTCTCGTGGTCGATTTGCTTTTGCAGACCGAATATCTGCTTGGCGACCGCCTGCGCGGCAAGTTCGGCACGATTGTGCTGATCACACGACGCCCGCTTCCAATCATCGGCGGACGGCAGGCCACGTTTGCCCGCCTTCAAGTCCGCGGCCATATGTGCGTAGTCGCCCTTCAGGAGCGCAGCGTCGGAATATTTGGTCATGCGCGTACTTTCACGCGGCTTCGGCGGGGGCTTTTGCGCCCGGGGCTTTCCACCCCATAAACATGCTCTTGACCGAGATCCCCTCGTCGACCGCAGGCCACCAAATGCCGGAATACATCAACTCGATATCATTGAGCGCGTCACTATCGAGCCCATTCAGGAACGGATACCACCACAACGGAGTGGCGATTTCGCGCCCATCCTTAAGTCGAACGTGCGCCTCTTGAGCGGTGCACCACGCTTTCACCGGACGAACATTTTCGGTCTCAAATTCCAAAGAATCCATTCCAAGCTCCCAGCCAAGCGTCACGGTTTTCCTGAACCAGAGCCATCAGGCGTTTCATCTCTTGGTCAGTATAGCCATTGTTGTTGGAAATGCTCAAATCGGCCAACCATACTTTTGCAGACTTGCCGTCCTTGGCGATATGCACGTGTGGCGGCTCCAACATATCTGATGAGTAGAACCGAAACTTGTAGCCGCGCCAAATGAGAAGCGTTGGCACCTATCCGCTCAAGCCACCAAACAGGGTCGGCATGTCCAGGGGCCGGAACCCGTAGTGCTTGGCCCAGCGCACGTCTGCATCAAAAAATGCGCGCAGGTCCGGCATGCCGTATTTCAGCATTGCGATCCGGTCGATGCCGATGCCCCAGGCAAAGCCCTGATAGACGTCCGGATCCAAACCGCCATTGCGCAAGACATTCGGGTGCACCATGCCGCAACCCAAAATCTCCATCCAATCATCACCCTCGCCGAAGCGCACTTCGCCGGGCTTGGATCGGTCGCACTGGATGTCCACTTCCATCGACGGTTCCGTGAACGGGAAGAACGATGGGCGGAACCGCATGTTGACGTTATCGACCTCGAAGAACGTCTTGCAGAACTCTTCCAGCACCCACATCAGATTGGCGACATTGGCCGACTTGTCGATCACCAGCCCTTCGAGTTGGTGAAACATCGGCGAGTGCGTGGCGTCGCTGTCTTGGCGATAAGTCTTGCCCGGAATGACAATGCGGATCGGCGGTTCCTGCGTTTCCATCGTGCGGATTTGCACCGGCGAAGTGTGCGTGCGCAGCACTTTGCGATTTCCGTCCGTGTCTGGCTTTAGGAAGAACGTATCGTGCATTTCACGCGCCGGGTGGCCTTCCGGGAAATTCAGCGCGGTGAAGTTGTAGTAGTCCGTCTCGATGTCCGGCCCTTCGGCAATCGAAAAGCCCATATCGGCGAAGATCGCGGTGATTTCGTCGGTCACCTGACTGATCGGGTGAATGCGCCCCCGCTCGGCAGGCGAGGCATTAACCGGCAGTGTCACATCAACAGTTTCGGTTGCAAGCCGCGCTTCGATTGCCGCGTCGTGGAGCGCTGCTTTACGTGCTGTGATCGCGTCAGTGATGCGCGCTTTGAGACCATTGAGCGCCGGGCCCATGACTTGGCGTTCATCCGGCGTCATTTTACCGAGCGTTTTCATGCGCTCGGACACAACGCCCTTCTTGCCAATCGCCGATACGCGCAGTGCCTCAATCGTGTCCTCATCGGCTGCGTCTGCGATGTCGGCCATCAGGCCCTGTTCGAGCGTTTCAAGTTCAACGTGTGCGGTGTCGGTCATGGATCAGTTTGTCAGTCGGTCGAGTGATTGAAAACGGGCGCACATTTGTCGTGCAGCGCCCGTGTTTAACAGGTTTCGACCGTGCGTCTACACCGGCAGATATCAGTCCACGATCTCGGAAATCAGCGTGACGAACGGCAATCGTGCGCCGCTTTCCAGGATCATCGTGCCCATTGCGGTAACAACCTTGCCGTTGTCGCTCTTCATCGCGGCGTTGAGTTCATAGTCGATATGCTCGGCAGGCAGCACTTTCTTGTCGACGAACTCCATGAAACGGCGCATCACCTTGATCGGCGACTTCTCCATCAAGCCTTCCTTGTTTTCAAAGTCATAACGGCCTTCACCGCCCGTTTTCGGGTGGATGACGATTGCGCGATAATTGGCCATGCGTTGCCCTTTCCGTAATTTCAGTTTCGCTTAAGCCGCCACTGCATCAGTTCGATGACGCAGGTTAAAGCCAACAAAAAACCCGACGCGATGGCCGGGTTCTTCAAAGCGTCAGACATTTGCTGTCGCTTATTGTACCGCAGCCTCATAGGCGTTCGGTGTTGTCTCTTTGAGATAGACCAGCGAACCCTTGGCTTGCTCGACGAGCTTTGCAAACGCTGCAGGCTCGTGAATGGCCAGATCACTCAGCACTTTCCGGTCCACTTCAACGCCAGCCTTGTTCAGGCCGTCGATCAGCCGCCCATAGGTCAGACCGTGCTCGCGTGCTGCAGCGTTGATACGTTGAACCCAAAGCGAGCGGAAATTGCGCTTGCGAACCTTGCGGTCGCGGTACGCGTATTGATCTGCTTTTTCGACAGCCTGTTTGGCGATGCGGATTGTGTTCTTGCGACGACCATAAAAACCTTTTGCGGCTTTCATGACCTTTTTGTGTTTGGCGTGAGCGGTTACACCGCGTTTGACACGTGCCATTTGATTTCTCCTTCGGTCCTAAGCCGTTATTTCAAGCCGTACGGGATGAACTTTTTCACGATCTGCGCATCGCTCTCGCTCAGCACCATGGTGCCGCGCGCATTGCGGACGAACTTGTTGGATCGCTTGATCATGCCGTGGCGTTTGCCAGCTTGTGCGACTTTGATTTTGCCGGAAGCGGTCGTTTTGAATCGCTTCTTGACCGAAGACTTTGTCTTCATCTTGGGCATTTGCTTCTCCATTTTTCTCTGCTCACGCTGAGGCTCCGCAGGGGGCGTCTCAAACGTGAGACGGGGGCCGCTTGGCCCCTCCTCGCTTTGCTCGGTCGTCGAGCGATTGCATGAGGGTGTTTAGCTTGAGAACAAACACGGCATGCCCTGCCGGCCTGTTCGGGACGCGCGTCTATAGACTCGCACAACGGTCGATGCAACCCGCTATCGGCGCGCGAAAATTGCGCTCTCAACTTTGGAGTCAGGATCGTTGGTATCTGGGATGAGGGTGCAGGCACAGGCGCCACCCCCTCGCTCTCAGCCCCTTGAGGGGAATAACCGCAACATGAAGGCAATGGTTGGCAACTTCGCCCCAACCCTTAACTGTCCGTCTGATACCAAATCACGATGTCCGAAACCTTTGCCGCATACCGGTTTACCCCGTTGAAGCGGAGTTGGAGCTCGGTCCCGGGAGCGAGGCGATCTTGCGGGAAGTGTTGCCAGGCGAACAGTTCGGATATGAACTTATGTTCACCGCCGTTGACTTCGCGAGCAACGACCCGAACATCGTCAAGATGCGCAGTCACGGTGACTTTTCGTCTCGAAGACGCGTTGAATTGAATGATTGGTCGGGCGCGGTTGCGGTTCGTGATCAGTCCGTTGGGGACGACGAACGTAAAAGTCGCGTATTCTAGGCCCCCGAGGCCGTAGGGGGCATAGGCGGTGACGACGGGGCTGTCTTTGAGTGCTTGGTAGGCTGCGTGCATGGTGACCTCTCATTGCTATGTGCCGTAGCGTCATAGCCCATGCGGTGCCGCCTCAAACAAAAAAACGGGCCGCCATGGCGACCCGCTTTGCCAATCTCACTGCGCTCAACAAAACAAACCCTATTTCGGCGCAAGCACCATCATCATCTGGCGGCCTTCCATCTTCGGTTCGGCTTCCACTTTGGAAATCTCAGCGACTTCCGCCTTCACCTTTTGCAGAAGCTGCATGCCCAATTGCTGGTGGGCCATTTCGCGACCGCGGAAGCGCAGGGTGACTTTCACCTTGTCACCGTCTTCAAAGAACCGATGCACGGCGCGCATCTTCACCTCGTAGTCATGGGTGTCGATGTTGGGGCGCATCTTCACTTCCTTGACCTCAACGGTCTTCTGCTTCTTGCGCGCGGCGGCCTGTTTCTTTTGCTGCTCGTATTTCAGCTTGCCCAGATCGAGGATTTTGGCGACGGGCGGTTTGGCGTTGGGTGAGATCAGAACAAGGTCGAGACCGGCCTCTTCGGCCATGCGAAGCGCGTCTCGTGTATCAATGACACCCTGGTTGTCACCGTCGGCCTGAATGAGTTGAACTTGGGGTTCTCGGATGTCCCGGTTTGCGGGAGGGCCGGATTTTTGCGGTGGGGGTGCTCTAAATGGACGGCGAATGGTCGTTCTCTCCTAATGTTGTTCGTCGCGGGCTATGTCGGGATTGCCCGCGCAGTGTCAATAGCATGGCTGCTTGAATAAATCATCAAATTCCGTGACATCACCTGCGAAACACCAAGAGGAAAACCATCGCCATGGATGTGAAATCGACAACGCTGGATGTTGCAGGTGCGCCAATTGAAGTGCGTAGCGTTGAGGGCCAAGCGCCGGGCCTCTTCTGGCTTGGCGGCTATCGCTCCGATATGGCGGGCACAAAAGCGCTCGCATTGGAGGCTTTGGCTGCGGCCCATGGGCTGCAGTCCACGCGGTTTGACTATTCCGGCCATGGGCAGAGCGGTGGCGACTTTTTGGATGGTTCCATTTCGCGTTGGCTTGGCGAGGCGATGGCTGTGTTTTCAGCCGCCTCGCAAAATGGGCTGCAAATCCTCGTCGGCTCGTCCATGGGCGCGTGGGTCGCATTGCGCATGGTGCAGGAACTCAACACCGCCGAGTGCGCGCCCATTGCAGGCTTGGTGCTGTTGGCGCCCGCGCCGGACTTCACGGTTGAACTGATGGAGCCGGAGCTCACCGATGCGCAGAAGGCAGAAATGGAGGCGAAAGGCTACTTTGAAGAGCCGACACCCTACGGCCCGGAACCCAACCGCTTCACCAAACTCCTGTTTGACGATGGGCGCGAAAACAACCGCGTCATGACGGGCCCAATCGACACGTTCTGCCCGGTGCACATCATTCAGGGTAAGCAAGACCCTGACGTACCGTGGCAGCATGCCCAGCGCCTCTATGAGTTGTTATCGAAGGATGACGCCACGCTGACCTATGTCGCCGACGGTGATCACCGCCTGTCGCGCGATGAAGACATCGCCGTCATTGAGCGCAGTGTTCTGACGATGGCGGAACAGGTGAAGAACGTGGCATAAGCGAAAAATCGGTTCCAAAAAGCGCTGATTTTTCAGACGCTTGTTCGAAATCCGCGTCAAAACGCCTTGTAACGTCAGGTTTTCACCACCACCTCAATTACAGAGCGGCGCGATTGTCGCACCGCATTTGAAGGGGTGAATTGAATGACCAATACTGCTCTCATCCGCCCGGCATGGACACCGGGAACCATCGCTTTGATGGTCGTGGGCTTCATCGTATGGGTCCCGCTGGGTCTGGCGATGCTTGCCTACATTTTGTTTGGCGACCGCATGGGCGATGTGAAGCGTGGGGTGAATGACGTCGCCGACAACATCTCCAAATCGTTTGGTGGTGGCGCGGCCACGACGTCGCGCACCGGCAACGTTGCTTTTGATGATTGGCGTGAAGCTGAGCTCGACCGCCTGCACAAGGAGCGTCGCAAGCTCGACAAAATGCGCGAAGAGTTCGACGCCTATATGCGCGAATTGCGCCGCGCAAAAGACCAGGAAGAGTTTGACCGGTTCATGGACGAGCGCAATCCGAAAGCATCGAAGAAGAAAGCGTC
>JBCBHR010000009.1:0-13860 GCA_038525365.1 Pseudomonadota bacterium
TGTCGATTGCGGAAAACCTTGCGCTCGGAAACGGCATCATGACGGTCGAAAATATGGATCAGGCCTGGGACCGCGCGGACCCCGCACGCAAGGACAAGGGCGGGTTTACCGCCAAGGCTGCGCTTACCATGGTTGCACTGAAGCAAAAATTTGGGCTCGTCGGATGAGCGACAAGCCAGCACAGAAAAAGACCGTCAACAAGCGTGGCGCAGCGCGTCTGGCCGCCGTGCAGGCGTTGTTTCAGATGGAGTTATCAGGGCAGGGCGTGCTTGAGACGGCCGCTGAGTATGAGACGTTTCGGCTGGGCAAGGAGCTTGATGGCGAACAGCTCGCGCCCGCGGACGCCAGTTGGTTCCGGTCGCTGCTGGGCGGTGTGGTTGAACACCAGACGCGCCTCGATCCGATTATCCGCAATTCGCTTGCCGATGGCTGGACACTTTCACGTCTCGACGGGACGCTGCGTGCGGTATTGCGCGGTGGCGCGTTCGAACTTCTCCACCGCGAAGATGTGCCGACGCCTGTGATCATTTCGGAGTATGTCGATATCGCGAGCGCGTTCTATATTGATGGCGATGAAACAAAGATCGTGAACGCAGTGCTGGACCGCATTGCTCGCGAACACCGCGCCCGATGATCGCGTACGGTCGATGGAGCCCACCCGATGGCGCAAGACGCGCTCACTGACATCGCCAATGCCAAACGCACCGCGCTGATCTTCGGCGCAGCGCAAGCCGTTGTCGGCGCTGCCGCACCTGTGGCCATCTCAATGGGCGGCCTTGCGGGACACTACCTGTTGGAGGCCGACAAGGCGCTCGCCACAGCCCCGGTGACGGGCTTCAACATTGGCCTTGCAGCCGGTGCGCTGCCTGCCGCGCTGCTCATGCGGGCGGTCGGCCGTCGCCATGGCTTTATGGTGGGCGCTCTGGTCACCGCTTTGAGCGGTGCGCTCGCTGGCTTGGCGGTGATGCGCGGCGACTTCTGGCTTTTTGCCATGGGCTTGCTGGTTATGGGGGTGGGCGGCGCATTTGTGCAGCAATATCGGTTTGCCGCTGCCGATGCCTCACCCAAACTCTTCAAGCCACGTGCGATTTCATGGGTTCTTGGTGGCGGCGTCTTTGCCGCCATTATAGGCCCACAATTGGTGATCTGGACGCGCGATATGATGGCGCCGATCCAGTTTGCGGGTGCATTTTTCGCTGTCATCGGTTTGGGGCTTGTTGGTTTTGCCTTGCTTGGGTTTCTGCCGCAACGCGACGTTGTTGCCGCTGAGCCGTCGGAAGCGGATAAAACGCCAGAGCCGGAGAGGCCGCTCCTCGAGATCGTCCTCCAGCCACGGTTTCTCATCGCGTTCTTTTGCGGTGTGACGACTTACACGTTGATGGCGTTTCTCATGACGGGCGCACCGCTTGCCATGGTCGGTTGCGGGTATTCGCCGGACGAAGCGACGCTTGGCATCTCATGGCATGTGATGGCGATGTTTGCGCCGAGCTTTTTCACCGGCCATTTGATCTCGCGCTTTGGCAAGGAAGTCATTGTCGGGACCGGTCTCTTGATCCTCATCGGTTGCGCGCTGGTTGGGCTGTCCGGCATCCAGCTTTGGCAATTCTGGCTGGCGCTGGTTCTGCTCGGTGTCGGCTGGAACTTTGGCTTTATCGGCTCCACTGCGATGCTGATCGACACCTACCGCCCTTCCGAAAAGAACAAGGTGCAGGGGGTCCATGATTTTGCGCTCTTCTCAACGGTCGCGGTCTCTTCACTCATGGCTGGCGCTGCGCTCAACGCTTTTGGTGAAACCGCTGAGCAAGGTTGGGTTGCGCTCAACGTGATCAGCCTGCCAATCGCGGGCGCATGCTTCGTGATCTTGCTGTTACACACGCTGGCGCGGCGCAAACACGCTGCCGCTGTGGCCTGACACTCAAGCATCTGGGGAGGCGCGTCCGCGCCGCTTGACCACCAATAGCGGCTGCTGCATAGGACGCGTCGAACCGTGCCTCTTTGCTGCGCGCGGACACTTGGGATGCAAGGGTGGTCCGGTTGACGGATATGCACCCTAACGGAGGACAATCATGCTACTTCTCGCGGTGATCGGATGCGGCCTCGTATCCGTTCTTTACGCAATCTGGGCCACGCAATCGGTGCTGGCTGCAGATCAGGGCAATGCGCGAATGCAGGAGATCGCAGGCGCGATCCGCGAGGGCGCGCAGGCCTATCTTAACCGTCAGTACTCAACCATCGCCGTCGTCGGCGTGATCGTCGCGGCGGTCACTTGGGCGCTCCTTGGCGCGACCGCTGCGATTGGTTTCATCATCGGTGCTGTGCTGTCCGGTGTTGCCGGTTACATCGGCATGTTCGTGTCGGTGCGCGCCAATGTGCGCACGGCACAGGCTGCCGCCCATTCGCTGTCCGGCGGCCTCGACATCGCGTTCAAGTCCGGCGCGATCACCGGCATGTTGGTTGCCGGCCTCGCGCTTCTGGGCGTTGCGGTATACTACTGGATCCTCGTCGACTTGGTTGGCCTTTCACCAGAAAGCCGGATCGTCATTGACGCGCTTGTCGCGCTTGGTTTCGGCGCGTCGCTGATTTCCATCTTTGCGCGTCTCGGCGGCGGCATCTTCACCAAGGGTGCCGACGTTGGCGGCGACCTCGTTGGCAAGGTTGAAGCCGGTATTCCGGAAGATGATCCACGCAACCCGGCAACCATTGCCGACAACGTCGGCGACAATGTTGGTGACTGCGCAGGCATGGCGGCTGACTTGTTTGAGACCTATGCGGTGACAGTCGTTGCCACCATGGTGCTGGGCGCCATCTTCTTCACCGGCACAGAGGTGCTTGGCGATGTGATGCTCTATCCGCTCGCCATTGGAGCAGCGTGTCTGCTGACCTCCATTGTCGGCACATTCTTCGTTCGTTTGGGTTCGAACGGCTCGATCATGGGCGCGCTTTACAAGGGGCTGATCGCGACCGGCGTTCTGTCGGTCATCGGCCTTGGAGCAGCAACGTCGCTCACCATCGGCTGGGACTCCATCGGCGTCGTCGCGGGCAAAGAGATCATCGGTCGTCACCTGTTTTATTGCGGCCTGATCGGCCTCATCGTGACAGCGCTGATTGTGGTGATCACCGAGTACTACACGGGCACAAACAAACGTCCCGTCAACTCGATCTCGCAGGCATCCGTCACCGGCCATGGCACGAACGTGATCCAGGGCTTGGCGATCTCGCTTGAATCAACGGCGATGCCGGCCATCGTGATCGTTGCGGGCATCATCGCAACGTTCCAGCTCGGCGGCCTGTTCGGTACGGGCATTGCGGTCACTGCGATGCTCGGCATTGCGGGCATGATCGTGGCACTCGATGCCTTCGGTCCGGTCACCGACAATGCCGGTGGTATTGCGGAAATGGCTGGCCTTGATCCCGAAGTGCGCCGCTCAACAGACGCGCTCGACGCAGTTGGCAACACCACAAAGGCTGTGACCAAGGGCTATGCCATCGGTTCTGCGGGTCTCGGTGCGCTGGTGTTGTTTGCGGCATATTCCAACGATCTGGAATTCTTCGCTGCCAATGCTGAGACCTATCCATACTTTGCCGACATGGGCGAGATCTCGTTTGATCTGTCAAACCCATACGTGGTGGCGGGTCTGATCTTTGGTGGTCTGATCCCCTACCTCTTCGGCGGTATCGCGATGACGTCGGTTGGTCGTGCGGCGGGCTCTATCGTTGAGGAAGTCCGGCTCCAGTTCCGCGAAGACCCGGGCATCATGGAAGGCACTTCCAAGCCGAACTATGCGCGTGCCGTGGATATCCTCACCAAGTCTGCGATCAAGGAGATGATCGTGCCGTCGCTCCTGCCGGTGCTTGCGCCGCTGGTGGTCTATTTCGGTGTGCTTTTGATCTCCGGCTCGAAGGCCTCTGCCTTTGCTGCTGTCGGCGCGATGTTGCTCGGCGTGATCGTCAACGGCCTGTTTGTTGCGATATCCATGACCTCCGGTGGTGGCGCTTGGGACAACGCAAAAAAATCCTTCGAAGACGGCTTCGTCGACAAGGATGGCGTTCGTCACGAAAAGGGCTCCGAGGCGCACAAGGCATCCGTCACGGGTGACACTGTCGGCGATCCTTACAAGGACACCGCCGGTCCGGCTGTGAACCCTGCCATCAAGATCACGAACATCGTGGCGCTTCTGCTGCTCGCGGTGCTCGCACACTGATCTTGGCTGCTTAGCCACAGCGAAAAAACCCGCGGAGCAATCCGCGGGTTTTTTTAATGTCTACAAAGGTCGGGCGATGGTGACGATCAATTGCCCGTCAGCACGCTTTGCGCGCTGCCACGCAATCCACCGGCCAAGATTTGGGCGAGGAATGTCTGATCATTGCCAGCTGTTGGTGTCGCGCGGGTCACGAAGTCAAACACGCGGCCATCCTTGAGACCGTAGTCGGCAATGCGGTTGACGCGATTTTCATCGTCAAAATACACGGCCAACACGCGCTGATCGACCAAACGCGGTTTTAGAAATTGTGCGCGTCGCGACCGGGTTTGGGAGATGTAATAAAATGTCTCGTCGCCTTCGAGCGAATTTGCCGTCGTCGGTGTGCCGAGCGACAGGAGCACCTGCTCGCGGCTGGAGCCAGGTGGGACAAGCGCGAGCGTCTGCTCGTCGATGACGTAGCCCTGCTTGAACGTTTCCGATGTGCGCAGGGTGTCGCTGACTGAGCAACCGGAGACGATCACAGCGCCGCCAACGACCATGGCTGCGCCAAGATGTCGGACACCTGTTGTTTTTGCTTTTTCTGCCGCCACATTTGTCTCCACAGGTTCATCGTGCCAAGCACAGTTTTTTCCGGTATCGCAGCACAGGCGCGCTTTCAAGGCTTGGCGTGCGCGCGGCCATCAACACAGAAGTGGGATGAGCAATGATTTTGTCATTGTTTCGACACAACAAACCAAATGCCAACACGGCCATCGTGGACCGCACATTTGCGGCCATCGTCGATGCAGCCCGCCAGCCGGTGTTATACGCCAATTGGCGCGTGCCCGATACGCCGCTTGGCCGTTACGAATGTGTGAGCTTGCACATGATCCTGTTTTTGCACCGCACGCGTGACCGGGGCGAGGCCGTTGAGGCGCTTGCGCAGGATGTGCTGGACGAATTTTTCACAGACCTTGATCACTCGGTGCGCGAGCTTGGGGTTGGTGATGCCGGTGTGCCCAAGCGCATGAAGAAGCTCGGCAAGATGTTTTACGGGCGTATGGGGCCGTATTGGGAAGCGATTGATGGGCGCGATCTCACGACACTTGCCGAATCCATTGATCGCAACATGGCGCCGTCCGGCTTGCGCGGGGAGGTCGTTGACATCGATGAAGTGCAACTCGCACGCTACAGCCTCGCCATGGCCGACCATCTTGCGACGCTTTCCGATGAGGTGATCCTATCGGGCGACTTAGCGTTTGCCGGTGCGCAGACAGTGGGTGCGGGCGACGGAGAAGCGTGAGTTTGAACGTGTCCGACAAGAAAAGTCCCGCCGATGAGCGATTGCGCCTTAAGGGATCGCCGCTCAGTGCGCCAATCAATGTCATGACGCTGCCGACCAAGGGCCGCACGACCGTGCTTCAGCCCAAACCTGATGTATTGGCGGCACTGGCCGACGAGTTGGGTGTCGAGACAGTCAATGAGCTGGATGCCAAAATCACGGTCAAGCGCTGGCAGCGCGACGGCATCCGGCTGACAGGGCCGTTGATGGCTGATTTGGTACAGGCCTGTGTGGTGACGCTCGAGCCCGTGCCGGAGCGCATTGAGACCCAAATTGATGCTGTTTTCGTGCCGGACACGTCCAAGCTCGCAAAGCCAAAGGTTGGCGGCGATGCTCAGGAACTGATCATCGATGCTGAGGGACCGGACGCGCCGGAGGTGTTTGAGCCGCCGGAACTCGATGTCGGAGCGGTGGTGCATGAGTTTTTGGCACTGTCGCTTGATCCGTACCCGCGCGCACCCGATGCGCCCGAGCAGGTGTTAGCTAAGACGGCTGACGCAGACGCCGACGAACAAGACGATGCGCCTCATCCGTTTGCAGCTTTGGCGCAGTTGAAATCCCGTGGCGCTGGCGAGGATTGACGCTAGTCCCGATACGCGCTTGCAGCACCTGCCATGCGCGCGTTAAACACCGACCATAACAAACAAGGTGCCGTTCGAGCATCACGACGGGAAATGGCAGTTGGTAACGATTTCGATTGACGCCATGGGCGGTGACCATGGGCCGGCGGTGATTTTGGCTGGCTGTGCGATTTCGCTGGAGCGCCATCCCGACCAAAACTTCATTCTGTTCGGCAGACAAGAGAACGTCGAGCCACTTCTGGAGCGCCACGGGCCGCTCGCCGACCGCGCCACAATTGTCGATTGTGACATTGCCGTATCGATGGATGACAAGCCTAGCCAGGCGCTACGCCGGGGCCGGTGGAAGTCTTCCATGTGGAAAGCTATCGAGGCGGTCAAATCGGGCGATGCCGATGTCTGCGTGTCGGCAGGCAATACCGGCGCGCTGATGGCGATGGCGCGGTTCTGCCTGCGCACGATGGCCGACATTGAACGCCCGGCCATTGCCGCACTCTGGCCGACGTTGCGCGGCGAGAGTGTCGTGTTGGATGTGGGTGCAAATATTGGTGCCGATGCGCAGCAACTGGTCGATTATTCGGTGATGGGCGCGGCGATGGCTCGCGCAATCATTGAAAACCCGAGACCGACCGTTGGTCTCCTCAATGTCGGTGTCGAGGAGATCAAGGGCCAGGAAGAGGTCAAGGAGGCGGGGCGCTTGCTGAAAGACGCAAACCTGCAAAACCTGACCTATCACGGCTTTGTCGAAGGCGACGACCTTGGCAAAGGCACCGTCGACGTCGTGGTCACGGAAGGGTTTTCCGGTAATATCGCGCTGAAGACAGCCGAAGGCACCGCGCGCCAATTGGCAGAGTATCTGCGCGCTGGCATGTCACGCACGCTTGCCGCGCGGCTCGGTTATCTTTTGGCACGTGGTGCATTTCGCCGATTGCGAGACAAGATGGACCCGCGCAAGGTCAATGGCGGCGTGTTCCTTGGCTTGAATGGTCTGGTTGTCAAAAGCCATGGCGGCGCCGACGCCGAAAGCTTCGCATCTGCGGTGGACCTTGCGTATGACATGACGCGCAACGAGTTGATCGGCCATATCGGCGAAGACATCCAGGCTTTTCATGCGCGTCAGGGCAGGGCGTCCGCTGCCGCCGCTGGCGAACATGCGGAAGAAACCGGTCAGCCGTGAGCACGGCGCAAGAAGCACAAGAAACAGGGAAAGCACACAGATCATGTTGAGATCCGTCGTTGCAGGTGTTGGCAGCGCTTTGCCACGTACAGTGGTGCCGAACGCCGCGTTGGAACAAAAGCTCGAGACGTCCGACGCCTGGATCCGCCAACGCACCGGCATTGCCCAGCGCTATGTTGCCGAGGCCGACGAAACATCGGCATCGCTTGGCGAGGGGGCCGCACGTGCCGCACTCGCCGACGCCAATCTGACACCCGACGACATCGACCTGATCATCGTTGCGACATCGACGCCGGACAACACGTTTCCGGCAACGGCGGTCAACATTCAAAACCGGCTTGGCATGCGCCACGGCGCTGCCTTTGACAGTCAGGCGGTATGCACCGGCTTCATTTATGCGATCACCACGGCCGACCTTTACATTCGGGGCGGCATGGCCAATCGGGTTTTGGTGATTGGCGCGGAGACGTTTTCGCGCATTCTCGATTGGACGGATCGGCGCACGGCAGTCCTGTTCGGAGATGGGGCCGGGGCTGTTGTCCTGGAGGGCGCACAGGGCAATGGGCTGACCTCTGACCGTGGCGTTTTGGCCGCGAAACTGCGCTCAGACGGCAGCCACAAGGAAAAACTCTTCGTCGATGGCGGCGTTTCCACGACGCAGACAATCGGCCATTTGCGCATGGAAGGCCGTGAGGTCTTCAAGCACGCGGTTGGCATGATCACCGATGTGATCGAGGACTCATTCGCGCATGCCGGGATCGACAGCGATGCGGTCGATTGGTTCGTTCCGCATCAGGCAAACCGGCGCATCATAGAAGCATCGGCGCGCAAACTTGGCATCGCTGAGGACAAGGTTGTGATCACGGTTGACCAGCATGGAAACACGTCGGCTGCCTCCGTTCCGCTCGCGCTGGATGTCGCCGTCAAGGACGGGCGCATCAAGAAGGGCGATCTGGTTTTGCTGGAGGCCATGGGCGGTGGATTTACCTGGGGCGCAGTATTGTTGCGCTGGTAATCGCATTTGAGCGCCAACCGGCCCGCTGTCTCCTTGATTTTGAACGGTTTTCTCACTAGCGTCTCCCGGAGGAAAGTCGCGGGACATAGCCCAAATGGGGGAGAAGACCGTCACCCGCTCGGATTTGGCCGAAGCGGTATATCGTGAAGTTGGATTGTCTCGCACTGAGTCGTCAGCGCTTGTGGAGATGATCATCGACGAAATATGCGATGCGATTGCCCGCGGTGAGACGGTCAAGCTGTCCTCCTTTGCCACCTTTCAAGTGCGTGACAAGAACGAGCGAATCGGCCGAAATCCGAAGACCGGCGAGGAAGTTCCAATCTCGTCGCGGCGCGTGGTGACGTTCAAGGCGTCCAATGTTCTCAAGCAGCGCGTCATCGACGGATACAAGAACCACAGCGGCAGCAGCGACGACCCTGAAGCTGCCGAATAGGCAGGAAGCCGATGGACAAGAGCCCCGATGCATTTCGCACCATCAGCGAAGTCGCTGATGATCTGGATTTGCCCCAGCACGTTTTGCGGTTTTGGGAGACGCGGTTTTCGCAGATCAAGCCGCTAAAGCGTGGCGGTGGGCGTCGCTATTATCGCCCGACAGATGTGGATCTGCTCAATGGCATTCGCCATCTGCTCTATGATCAGGGTTACACCATCAAGGGTGTGCAGCGCATCTTGCGTGAAAAAGGTGTGCAGTTTGCGGTCGCCATTGGGGCGGGTGATGCAAACGCGCTGGAGCAAATGAACCAGCTTGCCGCTGCCCCTGCCAAGGAACAAGCACCAGCACCGTCTGCGCCTGCAACGAAGAAGGTTGCAGCGGCCGCCGACAAAGCCGTTGCCGAAAAGACGGAACCAGCCATCGATGATGTTGTCGTTGGTCAGGCCAAGCCTAAAAACCGGGTGCTTTTCAATCTGGGTCGCGCTGCGGGGGCCGATGATCCCGCGCAAGCCGTGCCCGCATCGACCCCGGAACTGTCAGGCGAAAACCGCGCTCTTCTGCAGGAGGCGTTGTTTGATCTTCTGGAGTGTAAAAGGCTGTTGGATCAGGCGCGTTAGGCGGGCCTACTGGTCGGAGCGGCGGGATTCGAACCCACGACCCCTACACCCCCAGTGTAGTGCGCTACCGGGCTGCGCTACGCTCCGACCGTGGCACCGCTATAGGCGGGCTTTTGCGCCAAAACAATAGCAATCTGGGGTGGGCAAACGTCAGCCCGCAGATCGAAGTCCTGTCACCACATCCGGGTGGCGGCATACTCAGGATATCCGGCGTCATACTCGTCAGCATCAAACCCGTCTGATGCTTCCTTCAAGAACATGCCCGCCGTCGGTAAGCCTGCTCCTGTGTCACGGCTCACGTTCCAGAGGTCAGATCGCATGAGTGCCTTGGCGCATTGGAAGTAGATCTCATTCATCGAGATCACCACGACCGTCCGCGGAAGCTTACCGTTCTTTTCAAACCGCGCGGTCAAGCCTGCGTCGGTCGTCACATCGGCTGTGCCATTGACGCGCACGACGTTGTTTGTGCCGGGGACCATGAACATCAGGCTGACGCGTGGATCGCGCACGATGTTGCGCAGCGTGTCTAGGCGGTTGTTGCCGCGCCAGTCGGGCATCAGCAGGGTTTTGTGATCGGCGATGGAAACCACCGGGCCGTCATCGCCGCGCGGGCTGGCATCGGTGCCTTCCGGCCCTACGGTTGCGACCACGACAAAGCGCGACGCCTCAATCCAGCGGCGATAGTTCGGCGTGACATGCGAAGCGACCTTGCCGAGCGACAAGGGTTTGATGTCGTCATAAAGCGCTTCCAGCTCGGCGACATCCTTGATCGTGTGCATCCCTTTTTCTCCAATGCTTCTTTGCGCATCTCCTTCCCCGCTTTGGCACGCTTGCGCGACCACGCAAACAAAAACCGCCGAACCGATGGTCCGGCGGCTTGATGCTTTTGGCGATGTTTGCGCGTAATTGATCGTCAGATCAAACGAACAGCGCAGCGTCGTCCGTTGGTGTAAAGTCCAGGCCGATCAGGATCGGATCGTGGTCCGAGTTGCGGAATGGCACTTCGCCGTCAAAGATTGTTTTATCGCGGCCGAAATCGAGGTTGTAGTCGATAGCGTCCGGCTCAGACGAGTTGACCTGCCAAGCCTTCGCGCCTGTCACATAATTTGAGATCTCGGTGTTTGCGAACGCGTAGTCCAGCGTGCCCGTTTGACCGTCGAAAACGAAGGTTGTTGAGCCGGGATCGAAGGTCTCTTCCAGGTTGATGTAGCCACCGGCGAGCATGGCATCAATCGGGTCTTCCTTGGCGTAGGCATTAAAGTCGCCGAGCGCGAGAATGTCTCCGGTTTCGCCATCGTCCTTGTCGCCGATCTCGTCGAGCCATGCTTTGAGCGCTTCGACGCCTTCGGTGCGCGTTTCGTTGAAAGCGCCTGCGCCGTCGCCGATGTCCTCATCGCCGCCATTGCCATTGCCGCCCTTCGACTTCATGTGCGTCACGGCGACTGTAAAGTCTTCGCCGGATCCGTTGTCGGTGAATGTAGCCGCCAAGGGTGCGCGGTTGGTGCTTGGGCCATCGAAGACGCCGCCATCGGTCAACAGGTCGCCAAGGCCGAGGCCTGGCAGATCCGCGTCGTCGAGGATTTCCACGGAGCCGTAGTTTACGGTCACAGAGTCCGGTTTGTAGATCATACCCACAGAGATCGCATCGCCGGTGTCGACGAACGGCCGACCCGGATCAACATAGGCATATGTAATGGAGCCAACTTCGGCGTTGAGCTCATCAACCAAGCGACCGATTGCAAACTGTCCGTCGCCGTTTTGGTCGCCACCGAACTCGTTTTCCAACTCGACAAGGCCGAAGATGTCCGCGTCCATTTCAAGAAGCGCGGTAACAAGCTTGTCGAGCTGACGATCGAACTCTTCCTTGTTGTCGGCACCACGTGGCCCGAGGTTATTCGGCCCTGATCCGGGATTTCCAGGCTCGTCGAGGGTGGTAAAGAAGTTCAACACGTTAAAGCTGACAACGGTGAGTTCGCCGCCGACGTCTGGGACAGAAATGTCGCGTACGGCTGTGTTCTCGAACTGGTTGACGTCGTCCTCGGCTGAACGCACGCGGTAGTCGCCGAACGCGAAGTCGAGCACGCCCGTCAAGCCGGTGATCGTGTCGCCCATGTTAAAGTCGTCAGACGTGTCAAAGACCCCGTCGCCGTTCAAGTCAGCTTCCTTGAAGATTGGCGCATTCTGCACGGTCAATCCGTCATCAAAGACAATTTGATCTGAGCCAATCTCAGCGAGATGAGCTTTGAAACCGGCCACGTCGGGCTCGTTTTCCTGCGTGAACTGTTTGGGCCGCTCGCCTGCGGTCAGGCGGATTTCATTGAAGCGGTCCAAATTGAACATCTCATTGATGGTCAGTGTGTCTTCAATGGTGACCAGCATGCTCTCAAAGGCTTCGAGATCGGGCTGATTGTTGTCGTCGGCCTGGGCCGCATCGAGATTGATGGTTGCCGCCATCGTATTTATGTCCGCGATTGCATCCGGCGTGAGCACATGGACGCGATCGGCTGCAATTTCTGTTTTGCCGAAACGCTCTTCTACGCGGCCTTGGACAGTTACCCGGTCGCCGATGTTAACGTCTTCGCCAAATTCGACATTGCCGTCGAAGACAAAAATGCCCTCGGAGGTCAGGTCGTTGCCGTCGCTATCGACCAGTTCCTCCTGCAGGAAGAAACCGTTGAGGTTGCGATCATCGTCGGCGTCGCCGTTCTGGAAATCACCGACGACAATCGCCGTGACGGTTACCAACTCGCCCTCAAAATCGGATGTGCTGCCTTCGCCCTGGATTTCCGAGATGAGCAGGTTTTGAGCGACCTCAGGCGGCGGCGTATTGGCGGCGCCTTCGGTGTTTGGTTCCGCTTCGCGCCAGCTGCCATCGTCATTTCGTTGGAGGGAAAATCCGACGGGCGTGCTGCCGGGTTCGGCAACACCAATGTCCATTGACGTCATGCCAACAGCAGGGCCGTTGTTGGCCATAAATGAGCCTTCGTAGGAAAGAAACTCTATGACGGTGCCGTCATCAACGAGCGCTATGCCGTCTGGCGAACCATTTTGGATCCCGTTGGATGGCAACTTAAGGACGTAGTAGTCAAATTCGTCGTCACTTGCGACATGTGCGCCGGGTAGCGCGAGTTGGCTGCCGTAGGTGTTACCATTCGAACCGTTGTAGAGTTGCACGAACATGTCGTGCACATCGGCACCCTTTTCGGTGCGGACTTCGATGAACTCACCTTCATCAGTACCAGAGTTGTCATAGTGGAATTCGTTGATCCGGGCGTTTGGCGCGGGCGCAACAATTGCTTCCTCAGCGTCACCAATTGTCACTTGAAGGAAATTCAAATTGCCTTTGGAATTCAAGCCGTTGACAACGAACCAATCATCACCGAACGGGTTACGCTGGACAGACGTACCAGTTGGTGTGGAGTTGCTTTCCTGTTCGCCGATATCAGTCGACTGGACCCCGTTTGCAACGCCTGCGGTGGCCGCAAAGTCTCCCTCATAGGACACAAATTCAATCAGCCCGTCGGCGTTTCCAAGCGCTATGCCATCCGGTGCGCCGTTTTGCAGGCCGTTGGTCGGCAAATCGAAGACGTAGTAGTCAAAGCCATTGTCCGTCGTCTTGGTAGCCGAGCTGAGATTTAATGTGTCGTAGACGGTTCCGTTTGAGCCGTTGACGAGCTCAACGAAATGGCCGGTGACATCAGTGCCCTCAATGGCTCTGATCTCGACAAATTCGCCTTCGTCGGTGCCTGCATTGTCATAGTGGAATTCGTTGATCCGAACCGCTGCCGGCACGGGCTCCGGCGCTTCGGTTACGGTGATGGTTACGTCCTGGCTGTCAGTATCGCGCCCGTCGGATGCGATCACCGTGATGTCAAACGTTTCGCTGCACTCTTCATCGTCGCCGTGGCCGCCTTCATAGTTCACCACGGCTGCTTCACCCTGGCCAGTGCCATCGGTCAGAAACAAACCGTCCTTCAGGCAGAGTTCGATATCGCACAGTAAGGTCGGGGGCGTTACAAAGCTTATGTCGCCGGTCTGAGCGTTGATCGTGAAAAATGACGCGTCTTCGCCGGCCAGTGAATAGGTGATCGCGTCATTCTCTACGTCACCGGCAAATGCCGCGAAGATAACGTCGTCGAAGCCTTCTTCAACTGAGTACTCGTCTTCGATGAAGAGCTGCGGGCCATCATTGTCACCTAACACAACTATTTCGACGGTTGCAGTTGCCTGAAGGCCGGTCTCGTCCTCAATCGTGTAGGTGAAAGTGTCGGAAACAATGTCACTCGCGCCGAGCGACCCATAGACGTCGTTTTGATCTAGAAAGACGACTTGCTCGAAAGTAGTCGTCTCCTTGTCGTCGCCTTCCTGCTCGTTATCCACGATGCTGTTGCCGGTAAATTTCCGCAGCTCTACCTTCGCGCCGAACTCTGTGAATTCGTCCACAGACACGACGCGTAACGCATCGCCGTCAAAGTCGAAGTCGTTTTCCAGGAGGTCCTCAACGCTAAGGCCAAAGA
>JBCBHR010000010.1:0-13695 GCA_038525365.1 Pseudomonadota bacterium
CATGGACGGTTCGTTTCCGACGCACATTCCAGTCGATCAACTGGTCGAAGTGACCATGCTCTCTGCGTTCTGTGCATCCACCTACATCTTCCTGATGGCAAGCTATTACGCCTCCGTGGTCGACAGCCAATCGGAGCTGATCAAGGAAATCGAGCGCCACCAATCAACGCTGGATGATCTGAAATCTGCCAAGGACGAAGCCGAGCGTGCCAATGGTGCCAAGTCCGAATTCCTTGCCAAGATGAGCCATGAGTTGCGCACACCGCTCAACGCGGTTTTGGGCTACAGCGAGATCCTGCTGGAAGATGCGGAACTTGATGGCAATGGCGCGCAGATCTCCGACCTTCAGAAAATCTCGGCGGCTGGCAAGCATCTGCTCTCTATGGTCAATGACATCCTCGATATCTCCAAGATCGAAGCTGGCAAGACCGAGCTCTATGTCGAAGACGTGGACGTGGAAAAGCTGCTCGACGAGATCGAGATGACAGCGCGTCCGCTGGCCGCAAAAAACACCAATGCGTTCGAAATGATCGCGCCGGAGAAGATTGGTGTCGTCAGCATCGACCTGACAAAACTGCGTCAAGCCGTCTTCAATCTGCTCAGCAACGCCGCCAAATTCTGCCAGAACGGCAAGATCACCATGAGCGTGAGCCGCGAGGACATCGATGGCCGCAACATGCTCGTCGTCAAGGTTGCCGACACTGGCATCGGTATTGCGCCGGAAGCGTTGGAGAACCTGTTTGAAAACTTTGCTCAGGCCAATGCCTCCGTGACCGCCAAGTTTGGTGGCACGGGCCTCGGCCTGTCGCTCAGCCGCAACCTTTGCCGCCTGATGGGCGGTGATCTCACGGTCGAAAGCGTCAAGGGCGAAGGCTCGACCTTCACGGTCACCATCCCGACCCAAGTTGATGCTGATAGCGCCGACGCGCCAATGTCTGAGACCGAAGTGGACACGATACTTAAGGATGCCGCTGCCGATCTGCGCAAATTCGCCGACGGTGATGCGGGTATGGCGGCCGCCACTGCGCCGACAGACGCGCCGACCGTCCTCGTGATTGATGATGATCGCGACTATCTGGAAATCATGGACCGCACCCTGCGCAAGGAAGGCTTCCGCCCGATCCTCACCGATCAGCCCGATGCGGCGGTCCATCTGGCGCGCACCGTCAAGCCAGCCGTCATTCTGGCCGATGTGTTGATGCCCGATGTCGATGGCTGGGCTGTTGTTGAGCAGCTCAAGCAGAGTGCGGATACCGCACAGATCCCGGTCATCATGGTGTCGATCATGGACGAGCCGGACAACGCAAATGTCGATCTGGTGGATGCTTTCATCACCAAGCCGGTCGACACCAACCAACTCCTGCGTGCGCTGCAGCGCTTCAAGAAGCAGGACGCGGCTTGAGCAGTCGAGCGAATAGAGACGTCAAAGGAAGGACGAGCGCGTGTCAACCACCGTACTGATCGTTGAAGACCATCCGGTCAATCGCGACATCCTTGGCCGACGTTTGACCAAACGCGGCTACACGATCCGCTTCGCTGTCGATGGCCCGTCAGCCATCGAGGCGGCGGCAGAATATAAACCTGACCTAATCCTCATGGACATCGGTTTGGGTGAGATGGATGGTTGCGAGGCGACCCGCCGCATCAAAGCGCAGCCCGGGACTGGCCACATTCCGGTTATCGCGCTGACCGCCAGTGCATTTGAGACCGACCGCCGCAAGGCGCTTGATGCCGGTTGCATCGACTTCGACACCAAGCCGGTCGATCTTCCTCGTCTACTGGAGAAGATGAACCAAGCCGCACACTTGGTGATCTAAGCCAAGGAAAGCGACAGCCTTTGCGACGATTGAAGAGCGGTGGGCCTAACCCTGATCAGGCCGCCGCTTTTTGCTCCCGGCATGCCAAGAGGCACTGGCGCAGCATGCCCATATCGACCGGTTTTTGCAGCACGAATGGTTCTCGCAGGCCAAGGGTCACAGCGTGTTGCTGAGTGCGCTGCAGGATCGATTGCTCCTGACCGCTGACCACCATGATCTGCCCCTGATATCCGGCGTCTGCCAGCAGCACCAACAGATCGTCCGCATCGAGGTTCGGCATTCGAATGTCGATGACGATCACATCCGGGCTGAGCGCAGAGGCGAGGTTCATCACGCCGCGGCTGTCTGACGTGGCGAACGCTTCATATTGAAAACGTTCCGCCACGCGCACGATCAACTCGGCCGATGCGACGTCGTCATCGACGGCCAGCAAGCGCTTTGTCGTGTTGCCAAACATCAGGCTGCGCTCCGTGTCTCGCCATCAAGGCCCGTGGCAGGCATCTCAACTGCGTGGCTGAGTTCTGCCTCGCCCTCGCACAACTCGGCATATTCGTTTTCCGCGCTACGCATCGCCTGCAACATCAGCTTGACGAGGATATCGATATCGTCGTGGCTGTGATCGCTCATCACCTGAACACGGAACCGCGCACCGCCCTGCGGTACGGCCGGGTATTCAACCAGGTTTGCAATCGCACCGAGGTTGGAAAGGTCACGCGACGCGAGGCGTGCAAGCCCCTCTGCGCCAACCCGAACCGGTACGATCGGAGAGGGATCACCAAGCGCTTCGAGACCCGATGCGTTCATCGATTGACGGAGATAAAGAATGTTGTCCATCAATGCGCGGCGACGGGTTTTGCCTTCATCGGAATCGACGATGTCGAAGGCGGCCAGGATCACAGCAGCTTGTACCGGTGACAGCGCATTGGAGAAGGTCTGTGTCGCTGAGTAGTACTTCAAATACTCCGCCGAGGCGCGCGTCTTCACAGAGATGAAGCCGCCATTGGATGCAAATGTCTTGGAAAAACTGCCGATGATAATGTCGACGTCTGTCAGCATGTGTTGGAGGCTCATATGGCCCTTGCCGTCGTCACCAATCGCTCCGAAATCATGCGCGCAGTCCACCAGCAACACTGCATTGTATTCGTCACACAGGGCACGCATCGCGGCGATGTCCGGCGTATCGGCATGCATGGAGAAAAGGCTCTCGGTCACCACCAAAATACCATTCTGAGTGTCGGTAGCGCGGATCTTTTTCATACGGCGCTCAAGACCACGAATGTTCAAATGGCCATGGAAGTGGATGTTGCGCGTCGCAGCGCGCGCACCTTCCTGCAGACAGGAGTGGGCGAGCACATCCATCACGACGTGATCGTCTGGACGCACGAAGCCTTGGATCGCGGCAAAACCAGCTGACCAGCCGGTTGGATAAAGGATCGTCTCGCGACCATTGAGGAACTCGGTGATACGACGCTCCAGTTTGAGCGAGTTGGTCGTGTTGCCCAGAAGAGCCGCAGAGCCAGCCGAGTGGACGCCGAAACGCTGGACCGCGTCCATCGCCGCTTCCTTGACCGCCTCGTGTGAGGAAAGGCTCAGATAGTCTTGCGATGCAAAGTTGACCCCGGCCAGTTCCTTGCCGTCGTCCTGCTTGGCCTCGCAGTGGGTTTTCGGGGCGGTCGCGGTTGATTTGGCATAAGGCCAAAGGTCGACCGCGCGGCGTGCGTTCTGCCAATGAAAGAAGCTGTCTGTACGACCAAGAATATCGGTGCCGAGGATTGCCCGATAGTCGCGCAGGCTGCCCGACAGTGTTTCGGCTGTGATTTTATTCGCTGTTTTTTTCATGGCCAGTCCCCGTTTTGTTTTGCGCAAACAAGCATGGAACCGGTGAAAACAGCGCTAAGCGGCGTGGTATAGCGAGACTTCATCGCCACGCGGAAAACGCGCAAACCTGATTAGGATATTGGAAACTATGTGAAATTCTTTTGCTCAATATGCGGGCAAATTTGCCAAGCCCTTTACCTCCATCCACTAGCTTCATTTGCGTAGGGGTGGGTGATGCAGACGCGTTCTATACTGACGACTTTCAATCGGATGATCGAGGCGGCAACCGGTTTGGCGGAATTGCCCGGCCCGGTGCGTCGACGCGTGCGCGGCGCACTTTTGCGCCAACTCGTAGGCAGTGCGCCATACCTTTTACTGGGAGCCGCCATCGGGACGCTTGGTACGGCCTTGCAATTGTGGGGCACACCCTTCTTCGCACCCGCTTTGGCGATCCTCCTGGTGCTCGGCATCATAAACATGTCGGCGTTGCGCCGGTGGAAAGCTTTGGCAAACTCCGGCCGTTCTACAAAACCGCGCGATGCTGGCGCAAAGAGCATTCGCCGTGTGTCATTGCAGGCCGCGCTCATGGCATGTGTCTGGAGCGCGCTCTCCTTCATGTTGATGCTGACGATAGAGGGCGCCGACGGCGGGCTGGTCACGGGCGCACTGATTGCGTCTGTTTTTCTGGTCACGGCGTTTGCCTATGGCTCGATGCTGCAGGGTTCGCTGGTGTTCATCGCCATTTCGGGAACTGTCGCGCTCATAACGTCGTCGATATTGCTCGATGGTGCCGACGCGTTTGTCGCGATGGCTTTCTGCTTCACTTACGTTTTTGGTTTGCCATTCCTTCTCATTCGCAATGCGCGTGACCTCGTTGGCCATTTGAGCGCGGAGGTCGTCAACGGCGCATCCGCCGAGCGCGTTGGGCGCTTGTTTGCCGACTTTCAGGATTCAGCAGCGGAGTGGTTCTGGCAGACTGACGCGCATGGACGCTTGGAAGTGGCATCGCCCGAGTTCAAGACGTTTTTGAAACTTGACGGCTTGGAGCAACGTGACCGGCTGCCGATCATGGATCGCCTCGAAAATCTCGGACCCGCATCTTTGGTGGGCATCGATGCAATTCGCAAGGCTGTGGCGGCTGCCGAGGTGTTTCGTGAAGTGGAGATCACAACCACGACGGCAAAAGGCGACTGTGTTGTCCGCATGTCCGGCAAGCCGATCCTCAGCAATACAGGCCGCGTGACCGGCTATGTTGGCGTCTGCACCGAAATCAGCAGCATCACAGCCGGGCTCAGCATTCTCGCCGTCGACATGGCCCGCATTGACACGCTGACCGGCGTTTACAGCCGCTCGAGTTTCAACGACGAGTTGGAGCTTGCAGTGCGTCAGGTTGAGCGCGACGGCACACCCTTTACGCTGATGTTCATCGACCTCGACAAGTTCAAGCTTGTTAACGACACCTATGGACACCCGGCCGGTGATGAACTGCTTAAGACCGTGGTCAAGCGCATCCAATCCTCCGTTCGTTCTGACGATACGGTCGCGCGCTTGGGTGGAGACGAGTTTGCGGTGATCCTGCACAAGTCCTCCGACCCTGTGCATGCGGCCAAGCTTGCCAAGCGCCTGATCCGCGATGTGTCGGCGCCCTATGAACATGACGGCGATACGCTTTATGTCGGGGCCAGCGTCGGGATCGCGATTGCGCCGATGCATGGCACGCGGCCTGAACAACTGCTTCGCAACGCTGACCTCGCGCTCTACCGGGCCAAGGATGACGGTCGTGGAGTGTTCCGGTTCTTTGAGGCGCAGATGGACGCGTTGCAGCGCGAGCGTCGTGTTCTGGAACAGGAAATGCGCGACGCCTTGCGCAAAGACCAATTCAGCATGGAATTCCAGCCGATCACACGCATCGAGAACGGCGAAGTCTCGACGATGGAAGCGCTGATGCGTTGGGAAAACGACATCCGCGGCAATGTGCCACCATCGGAGTTCATTCCGATTGCCGAACAGTCCAGCCTCATCGTTGACCTTGGCAAATGGACGCTGCGCAAGGCCTGCGAAGTGGCGAGCAACTGGCCGTCTGACGTCAGCGTCGCGGTCAACATTTCGGCCATGCACTTCATCCGGTCCGACATTGTCGCAGACGTGTGTGAAGCGCTTCAGGTGACCGGTCTCGCACCGGCTCGCCTTGAAGTGGAAATCACAGAAAGTCTTTTGGTCGAAGACACCGATGACACGCTCTCCAAGCTTGCCGAATTGGAACGCCTTGGCGTCTCTATCGTGCTGGATGACTTTGGAACCGGCTATTCCAGCCTCTACTATCTCACCAAGTTTCCCTTCGACCGGCTGAAGATCGATAAGTCCTTCTTGGATGAATTGAACCAAAACAAAAACGCCAAGGCGATCCTCTATGCGATTTCCACGCTCGGCGAGAACTTGGACATCAAGATCACCGTGGAAGGTGTGGAGACCGAGGAACAACTGGCTTTCCTGCGCACAATCTGGTGCGACCGTGTTCAAGGCTACCTCTATTCAAAGCCGCTTCCTGAGGTGGAATTGGCCGGTTACCTTCTGAAACACAGCGACGCCTTGGGGGCGTTGCGTGAGGCAACAGCAGACAAGATCGCGGTCAACCGGTAGCTGAAACCGGCGTTTTCTCTCTGTTAACCATAACGTAAGTTATAACCGCCATTGTCACCTGAGATTTCAGGGTAAGGGGAATGTGCAATGCGTGCCTATCTCATTTCGGCTGCGCTTGTGCTCACGACGGTCATGTCTGCCAACGCGTCAGACGTGATCTATGCACAGGACAATTTTGACAATCGCTGGGACTTTACCGGCGTTCAGATAGGTCTGGAAGCGGGCTACACTTGGGCCAGCGACAAGACGCTTCAAGGACCTTGCTTTAACGCCGAGTGCGCCGCGAACGCGGAGAACCGGTCACTGGGTGTTTATGCCGGATACAATCACCAGTTCGATAAGTTCGTCGTCGGCGCAGAAGCCGCTTTCCGCCACCACGGCGCTGAGTTTGACGATGCCTCTGGTGTCAGCATCGATACCACGGTAACATTGGCCGCCAAGGCCGGTGTCGCGATTGATCGCTTCATGGCCTATGGCTTTGTCGGCGCGGTTTACGGCAACACGAAAGCTGATGCCATACCACCGCTCAACCTGCCGGAAAACTGGACCGGGTCCGATTGGGGCCTGACCTACGGCGTCGGCGTGGACGTGCTCATAACCGAGCGCTTCGTCGCTGGCATCAAGTATCAACGCCAAGAATACGACACCTTCAACGATCTGCCGATTGACGCGACCATCAATGAAGTTGTGCTGCGCGGCGGTGTGAAGTTTTAAGTCAGACGAGGGATACAAATCCCGAGCATTGGCAAAGCCCGCGTCGTTCGCGTCGCGGGCTTTTGTTCGTTCAAAGGCGGCGGCCTGTCTCGTTATCAAACAGGTGAATGGCATCCGTCGGGATGTGCAGCGAGACCTGATCGCTGACCTCATAACCGGCTGGGACCGCGAGCGTGCACCGCTGGCCATTGACTGTGCCATGGATCAGGCGCTCGACGCCCAATTCTTCAACATGCGATACCGCCAATTGGCCATGCTTGGCCGCGCGACCCTTTGCCGGGACGACAGAGTGCGGGCGCACGCCGAGCTTGACCGTGCCGGATACGGCTTTGCCGAGCCCATGTTTGACATCTGCATCGCCGAACCGCACCGCGCCATTGCCCGTGCCTTGCACGTCAAAAAGGTTCATTTCCGGCGAGCCGATGAAACTCGCCACAAACAGCGATGCGGGGCTGTTGAAGAGCTCCAGCGGCGTGCCGAATTGCTCAATGCGTCCCGCATTCAAGACGACAAGCTTGTCTGCGAGTGTCATCGCCTCCATCTGGTCGTGCGTGACGTAGATGGATGTGGTACCAAGGCGGCGCTGCAACTGCTTGATTTCGCCGCGCATATCAACCCTCAGCTTGGCGTCCAGGTTCGACAATGGCTCGTCAAAGAGGAAGGCGGCCGGTTCGCGCACAATCGCTCGGCCCATCGCAACGCGTTGTCGTTGGCCACCGGAGAGTTGGCGGGGTTTGCGATCCAGATAGTCTTCAAGACGCAGGATTGCGGCCGCCTCACCGACGCGCCGGTTGATCTCAGCCTTGTCCATTTTCCGGTTTGTCAGGCCGTAAGCCATGTTCCGGCGCACGGTCATGTGCGGGTAGAGCGCATAGTTCTGGAAGACCATGGCGATGTCGCGTTTGGCGGGATCCACATCATTGACGATGCGGTCGCCGATGGCGATCTCACCTTGTGTTATGGTCTCAAGCCCGGCGACCATGCGCAGCAGCGTAGACTTGCCACAGCCCGATGGGCCGACCAGGACGATGAACTCGCCATCGTCGATGCTTAGCGAGACGTCGTTGACGGCAAGAACACCGTTTCCATAGTCCTTGTTGACATTGCGGATGGAGACCGTTCCCATTTTCGAAGTGTCCTTACTTGTCGCTCTCGGTGAGGCCTTTGACGAACCAACGCTGGAAGAAGACGACGACCATAACGGGTGGCAGCATCGCCAGGATCGCCAGTGCCATGGCCTGTCCATATTGCGGAATGTTGGATCCCAACCAGACCTGCAGGATTTGGCGGATGCCGCGCACCAGCGTGAAATAGCCTTCGTCGGTCGTGATCAGCGTTGGCCAGAGATACTGGTTCCAGCCAAAGACAAACATGATGATGAAAATCGCCGCGATCATCGTGCGCGACAACGGAAGCAGAATGTCGAAGAAGAATTTGACCGGCCCTGCGCCATCGATGCGCGCCGCCTCCAGCATCTCATCGGGGATGGATTTGTAGTACTGGCGAAAGAAAAACGTGCCCGTCGCAGACGCGATCAAAGGCACGATCAGGCCCGTATACGTGTTGGTCAGTCCCATGGCGTGGACGATCTCGTAGGACGGCAAGATGCGCACTTCGAGCGGCAGAAGCAGGGTCGTGAAGATCACCCAGAACGCGAGCGTGGCAAAAGGAAAGCGGAAATACACAATTGCGTAAGCTGCAATCATGGAGATCGCGATTTTGCCGAGCGCAAAGCCAATGCCGAGGATGAACGAGTTGGTCAGCATGGTCATGCCGGTGATGTTTCCGGTAAAGCCGGACTGCTGGAACATCACTGCGGAATAGGTGTCGACCATCTCGCCACCGGGAAGCCATTGCAGCCCCTCTTTGTGGATGGTGATCGCCTCATGCGTGGAAGTGATCAATGCAAATAGCACGGGCAACATCATGAACAGTGCGCCGAAAATCAGAATGGCGTGGTCACCGACGACGCTCCAGCGAATGCTTGGCGGCCGGATGTGCGTCTTCGCACGCGCCTCAGCGGAGGCAGGAATGTCGGTCGATGTGTCAACAACTGCCATGGGTTCGCGTGCCTCAGGTGTAGTGAACTTTGCGTTCGATCATGCGGAACTGGACGACGGTGAGCGCCAGAACCAAGATCATCAGGATGACCGATTGCGCTGACGATCCGCCAAGGTCATTGCCGCGGAAGCCATCGAGATAGACCTTGTAGACCAGCGTCACCGGATTGTTGGCGGGCTCGTTTTTCGTCATCAGATCGACGATGCCGAACGTGTCAAAGAGCGCGTAGGTGATGTTGATGATCAGCAAAAAGAACCCGGTCGGGGCCAGCAGGGGGAAGGTCACGTCCCAGAACCGGCCCGACGCCGAGCGGTTGTCGATCAGCGCCGCCTCGCGCACGGAGCGCGGGATAGACTGCAGGCCGGACAGGAAAAAGATAAAGTTGACCGGTACCTGCTTCCAAACCGAAACGATCGTCATGGCAGCTGCTGTGTCCCAATAATTGACCCCGACGCGCAGGTCCCATCCGAAGAATTGTGCAAGCTCGGTGAGCACGCCCACATGCTGGTCAAACAGAAAGATGCCGAGCAGGCCGGCGACCGGCGGCGCGATTGCATAGACCCACATAATGAGGGTTTTGTACGTGTTTGCGCCGCGCAGCACGGCGTCCGCCTTGACCGCCAAAAGGAGTGCGATGGCCAGCGAAAAGAACGAGACCACGACCGTGAACCAGACGGTGAAGTTGGCGACGCGGCGATATTCTCGGTCGGTGACGGCATCGACATAATTGTCCGCGCCAACCCATGTGGAGCCAAACCCAAACGGATCTTCCAGAAAAAACGAAGAGCGGATCGCTTCGGCTGCGGGCCAATAAAAGAACAAGATGACGATGATGAGCTGCGGCGCGAGCAGCAAATAGGGATAAATGGAATGGCCGAATGTAACGCGCTTCATGAAAAGGGCTTTGTCCGTGAACGGCGCAATGCCCGGCAATCATATGCCGGGCATTGCAGAGGTCGATTGAAAACGGCTCAGGACGCAGTTTTCGCGAAACGTTCGAGAAGCTGGTTGCCTTCCTCTTCGATGACCTGGAACGCCTCATCGACGGTCGCTTCACCTGAGAAGATTTTGCCATATTCACGGTTCATGACGTCGCGGATTTGAACGTAGAAGCCCATGCGGTAGCCCTTGGTCCAGTCGCCGGCACGCAGGTTCAGCTGTGTGATGCCTGTTTCGGCAGCCGGTGTGCGTTCGTAGTGACCATCGGACTTTGCAAGGTCGTAGGCAGCGTTCGTGATCGGCACATAGCCGGTCTCTTTGTGCCAGAGATACTGAACGTCAGCGGAAGCCAAGTATTCAAAGAACTGCGCAACAGCTTCGTTTTGCTCGTCAGCCTTGCCGGACATCGCAAACAGTGCAGCGCCCCCGATAAACGACTGATAACCGCCCGGTGCATCGTCACCGACGACAGACGCGTAGTAGGGAAGCGGAACGGACGAGAACTCGAAATCAACGGTCTGAGCCAAGCCGCCAAATGATGCCGACGAGCCGAGCCACATCGCAACGTCACCGTTTTCAAATGGCTTCTGGTTGTCGCCCCATGCAGCGCCGTACCATTCAAAGAGACCGTTTTCACGCCACTCGACGAGGTTTGAGAAGTGCGCCTTCAACGCGTCGTTGTTGACGAGCAGCTCTGTGCCCTCAACGCCTTCATAGCCGTTCGCGTTGGTTGCGAACTGAAGGTTATGACGCGACATGAAGTTTTCAGTGAAAATCCATGGCAGGTGAGACTGTGCCATCGGGATGAAGCCTGCATCTTTCAGCTTCGGTGCGATCTCTGCGAACTCCTCCCATGTGGCCGGTGCTTCAACACCAGCTTTTTCAAGCGCTTCGACGTTGTAGTAGAGGATCGGTGCAGATGAGTTGAACGGCATTCCGACCATTTTGTCGGACGGGTCAGCGTAGAAGTAGCGGACGCCGGAGATGTAGTCGTCGATGTTGAAGCCGGAGCCAAAGTTGGACATCAGGTCCTCGACCGGAACGACAGCGCCTGGAGCGTTGATGATCGTGGCGGCGCCAGCATCAAACACCTGGATGATGTTTGGCTGATCGCCCGCGCGGAATGCGGCGATGCCAGCGGTCAATGTTTCTTCGTAGGAACCCTTGAAGACCGGTGTCAGCTTCACTTCGTCTTGCGACGCGTTGAAGTTGGTGGCGATTTCGTTGACGACTTCACCGAGGCGGCCGCCCATGGCGTGCCAGAATTCGATTTCGGTTTCAGCGTAAGACAGTGCAGTGGAAGACAGCAGGACAGCTGCTGCGGCAAGGCTGCGGATCATCTCTAACTCCCTCGAGATTTTTGCGAGTGCGAAAGCGCACTTCTCGGAGCGGGTAGAGACGTTTATTGACACCTTCGTATCAGTTTCATTGCGGTTTTGTGACTGTGGATAACCCGACGTCACATAAGCGTTAGTGTCCGCTTCCGAAGCTACCCGTGCGCACACCGTAATTGACCGCAACGCCGTAGTCGGGATCATCGTCACTGTCGATCATCAACTGACCGGCGCGGTTGAGGAGGTAGTGGCAGTCGCGTGACAGGTGTTTCAACTGTACCGTTTTGCCTTCCGCCTCGTATTTCATGGCGATGGACTCAACTGCCTGCAGTGCAGACTGATCGGCAACACGCGAGTTGAGGAAGTCGATGGTGACAACGCTCGGGTCACCCTTGGGATCAAACAGTTCCAGAAAGCCATCCGCCGAACCGAAGAACAGCGGCCCTTCGACGGCGTAGGTTTTTGCGCCTTCCGGCGTGATGTGCGTTCTTGCTGAGATGCGCGAGGCGTTCTGCCACGCGTAAGCAAGTGCCGACACAATCACACCGACGACGACCGCCATCGCGAGGTCGGTCATCACGGTCACAACCGTGACGAGGATGATAACGAAGGCATCAACGCGCGGGATTTTGCGCATGATCGTCAGCGAGTTCCAGGCAAACGTGCCAATGACCACCATGAACATGACGCCGACAAGGGCTGCGAGCGGGATCTGCTCGATCAGCGGTGAGGCGACGAGGATGAAGGCCAGCAGGAAGAGCGCTGCCGATATGCCCGAAAGCCGCGTGCGACCGCCGGACTTCACGTTGATCATGGACTGGCCGATCATCGCGCAGCCGCCCATACCGCCGAAAAAGCCCGTCGCCGTGTTGGCCATGCCCTGTGCCCAGCATTCTTTTGAAGCGCCACCGCGTTGACCGGTGATGTCGCCGACAAGGTTCAGTGTCAAAAGGCTTTCGATCAGGCCGATTGCGGCAAGAATGACCGCGAACGGCAGGATGATCTGCAGCGTCTCAAGATTGAGCGGCACGGCTGGTATGTGGAACATCGGCAGTCCGCCTTCGATGGACGCCATATCGCCCACGCGTGGCACATCAAGCCCGAACGCGATGACGATTGCCGCCACAACCCCGATGCCGACCAGCGGCGCGGGGACGGCGGATGTGATCTTCGGCATCACCCAGATGATCGCCATGGTCAGCGCGACAAGCGCCAGCATGATGGTCAGCGGCAGGCCGGTGAGCCACTCGCCATTTGCCATGCCGTGTCCTGCCGCGTCGGCAGAGCCCGGCACCTGGAATTGTGACAGCTGCGCCAGAAAAATCACGATCGCCAAGCCGTTGACGAACCCAAGCATCACCGGATGCGGCACAAGGCGGATGAACCGTCCAAGATGGAAAACGCCCGCAAGGATCTGCAAAATCCCCATCAGCACGACGGTGGCGAACAGATACTCCACGCCATGCTGCGCCACGAGCGCAACCATGACGACCGCAAGCGCACCCGTTGCGCCCGAAATCATGCCCGGCCGTCCGCCAAACACCGCCGTGATCAGCCCGACCATGAACGCCGCATAGAGCCCGACCAGCGGATGCACACCCGCCACAAACGCAAACGCCACCGCTTCCGGCACCAGCGCCAGCGCCACGGTGAGACCCGCAAGGAGTTCGGTTTTGAGGACGTCGGGCGTGAAATGGTCAATGCGCGGTCGGCGCACGTCAGCGGACAGATTGTCGGCAAAGGCCGACAGGGCAGATCGGATCATATGGGAGGCTTTCGCTTCGAGATGCGGTTTGGCGAGACATACAGCACTCATGCTGCAATGCAATGACGCGCTGCTCGTTGACGTGCGCTATGCCAACGCCTCTCCGCCACACCAGGCGTGCCCACATTCCCACACCCTGTAGCCCTCCCTCGTAAACGTGGGAGGGCGCCATCAGCATTGCGCTCAAACTGTCACAGGATGCACCACGCGCCATCGTCTCCGCGCCTCGGTTTCCCGATCCGGATATTGAGATGTGAAGAACAACGGGCGGTCGGATGATCGCTCATTGGGATTGTATTGCGCGGTCATCCGACCGCCCGTCGCGGCGCTTCCGGTGGGTTCAACGGAGGATTTTCCGAACCGGTCTTTTCAGTCGCTGTCACGTCCGCCAGCAGACCGTGATGTCCCGATGGTGTTGGGACAAAAACCCGGAACGGGGTGGTTTGGCGGGACGAGCCGCCAGTCCACCCACCGCGTCAATCACGACGGCCAGCGTGAGCACAAAGTCAAACGGGGCAAAGAAACCACCCCCGCCGCTGGAACCGCACCGCCTCCCCAAAATTGCCGGTTTGCGCAAAGCCGGGGTTCTTCGTGAGGCGGATGGGGA